>JAVZLA010000013.1:0-26807 GCA_038883995.1 Thermoprotei archaeon
GCGCCGAGGCTGTATGTTGCGCTCGCTGTTTCAGGCGCGACGAACCATATGATCGGGGTTAGAAGAGCCCACGTGATTCTTGCAGTGAACAAGGATCCTGCTGCACGAATTTTCGAAGCCTGTGATGTGGGGCTTGTGGCAGATTACACGCAGTGCAGGGATCGGCTTTTCGACCTGTTCAAAAGGATAGCCGGCTTGACGTGATCTATTCCTGGTCTATTTCCTGTTCTTCAACCATGTCCTCGACGTCGTCCGTTATCTCCTCAAATCTTTCCGCCCAGTCTGTCTGTTCCTCGTACATGTAAATGGAGTCATCCGACTTGAACTGAATGCTCAGTCTGAACACTTTTCCTATATACGATGAAAGAGACCTCAGCTCCCTGCGGATCTCTTCTACCTCATTGTCCTGTTCCAGCTCATCAAGGGAGTCCAAAACTTCTCTGAAATCTTCTTCGAGAAGCCTCCGTGTCTGAACGCACAGGACTTTCGCCTTCAACGCCACAGCAACTTCGATGAACTCGAAGAGGTTCGGGTTGTCATCGTTCCAAAGAAACCTGAAGACCCTGTCTTCCGAACCGTTCCACGCCCCCTTAAAAACCACAAGCCCTCTCGTTCTCGCGTATTCGACCGCTTCTTCAGCCCTGCTTTTCAACTCGTCATCCTGCGGGTTGACTGCTATCGACGCAACCACCTTTGGAGAACACTACTAACAGGATACCAGTGATAAGCGCGACGGTTCACGCCGAAACATAAGAAGAACCCCTGCCCCACGTAAAAGTCGGCTGTACTAAAGGTTCTCAGATCTGGGTACAGGTGTCCGGGCGCACAAACAGGCTAGTAAACCCGGACCCTTCCGTTTGTGCCGTCGACTTCCACCTTGGCGTCTGGGCGAATCGCTTTGACAGGATCAGTCTCCAGGCAGTCTACAGCCGGGATGCCGGAAATTATCGCCCCTACCGCGACTATCGGCTCCGTCCTCGTGTTAACTATCGCCGCAGGAGCAAGCCCTGATTTCGCAAGCTGATATATCACGTAGGTTCCCACTGTGGAGCCTTTTCCAAAGGGGAAAACAAGCACCTTTCCTTTGACCTGTTTACCCAGAAGCTCATGGCCTTTGTCTATTATCGTACCGGTGGACGGGTCTACTCCTCCGAGGAAGCTTATCGGCTGAGACGTCACAAGAGCTTCTCCGACGGCGACGCCTTTCGAAATGGCTCGTCCGCGTAGCTCTATCACTCACGCCGCCTCCACCGACGAGGAAAGAATGATTTTTTCGAGGGGAAGCAGCCTCACTCCCACGTGGCTCATGGTGGGAGAATAGTGTGCCGCTTTACCTGAAGCGGTAGCAAGCGACTTGTGGCCCAGCAGGTTTATCGGCGAAACAACCATGCAGGTGTCGCAGAAAATGGTTCCGCCGGCGTTCTCTATTATGGCAGTATAGCCCAGGTCGTCCGCCTCTTTCTTGACCGCTCTCGCCGTGTAAACGTACAGAGGCTTCTTCAGGATCCGGCCTTTCAAAACAGAGGCGATCCTGGCTAACTCGTCTATTGAGGCATGCGGGCAACCAAGGGTTATCACGTCGTAGTCTTCATCTGACTCGAGGTGCGCGTTCTTCTCTTCTTCCAGTTCTTTTCTGGAAAATGTCATGGTCTCGGCGTCTTCTTTCACAGACCATTCTGGTGTTACGTTTTTGACGAAGAACATGGGGACGCTTCCTGTCGACGCAAGCGCAGCACCCAGCGCCTTCATGTCTTCTTTCGTGGGTCTGATTCCCTCGAACGCAACCAGCCTCGGACCAGCTCTCTTGCCGAAGGCCAGACCCATAAGAGCGTAGTCCACCGTATCCGAAAGCTCGCATTCAACCTTAACCTTCAGATCCGCCTTCCTGTTTTCCTGCAGGTGCAGGCCGTACAGAGGAGTGAGACCTGTGACCGCGGAGCAAAGCGCCGACACACCGCTTTCACGGTTGGTCATCGCTCCGAGAACAGAGTTTGCATATATCACCGCGCTGCTTTCAGCCCAAGAAACATGCTCGCCGCGGCCGGGCACCACTCCTATCTGGTAGGGTGCACACGTAAGCGAGGTTTTAACTCCCATCGCCGCGTAGGCGCGCACGATTTTGAGCTGTTGTCGAACGAAATCCTCGTCGAGATTCATCTCGTTTGATCGCTCCAGGTCCATGCCGGCCGGGTTTATGTAGGAAGGTATCACGGCTTTGGCGCCCATCTGTGCGAAGTCCCAGAGAAAGTCTGCGCCTGCTGCGCCTATGTTCTTGTAGCTGACTCCCGATATCTGGGCGCTGGTGCATGGGATAAGCCTTTGAGCATCATATATTTTTCCCAAGGCGACCAGTATCTCCATTGCTTTGGCCACCGCAGGGCCCTTTTCTCCTCCGAGAGCGTGTTCCTCTTCTTTGCTCAGAAACAATTTGAGCTGTA
This sequence comes from Thermoprotei archaeon, assembly GCA_038883995.1. Classification (GTDB taxonomy): domain Archaea; phylum Thermoproteota; class Thermoprotei_A; order Marsarchaeales; family Marsarchaeaceae; genus JAMDBQ01. Next base: position 2,439 of record JAVZLA010000013.1, read on the forward strand.
AAGATACTTCGCAGGCTACTAATAAACTCATTAACCAGAAGCCGAAGCCAGCTCAGGCGTTACAGTTATATCACGAACAAGGTTACCCTGCACCAATGAGTGTAGAAATAACCGAAATCGATCCGAGCGCGCCGGACGCGTATCTTGAGGTGCTTTCAGAAGACACGGAGTCGCAGAAGATACTTGCCAGGCTTGGGTTCCCTGTTTCCGCCGCCGACTTTGAAAGCAGAGTCAGCTCTTTTCCGACCTGGCTGAGAATATTTGTGGCGTATAACTCTTCCACGCCGGTGGGTTCGATAACTGTTACAGGGGCAGATAACCTGAAGCTCAGGGACGCCGCGATCATCGCTGATATCCGCGTTAAGAAAGACTACAGGAGGCGGCACATAGGCTCACAGCTGGTCGAACACGCCTTGGAATTCATACGCTCTGTGGGCGTGGAAAGGGTTGTCACAATTGTAAGCGAAATGAACATCGCCGGGCTGAGACTATACCATCGGTTTGGCATGCGCGCCTTCAACGTGTTCAAGGATTACTATGTGCCAGGTGAAAACGCGCTCGCCCTTGAACTCTACCTGAACAAAGACGGCCAGCGGAGTTCGTCCAGTTGAAACAGGTTAGGGTCAAAAAATCGAACGGCGTTGGAAACAGGAACTATGTTCGGGGCAGGGCTAGAGAATACGGGGTTAAAAGGAAGCTTCTTGCTATGGGCGCCCTATGGGTTGTCAGAAGCTATGCTTCGAAAGGTCTGTTCGATCTGACAGCTGTTTTCCCCGACCATGTTAGGCTGATACAGGTTAAGAAAAGCTACATAAATCCACGTGAGAAAGCCCAGCTGGAAGACTTTGCGATGAAAGTCACTCACCCTTCGATTTTCGTTGAGCTCTGGATTTCGAACAATCGCAGGTACCGTGTTGTCAGACTGCGTGGCGGTTCACACTGACGTTTCAACGGGTTGGAGGCCAGCGGGCAACCCTTAGCTCGGTTTCAGCGCATCGTCACGCCGAAACCTTTTACTTGCGTTTCGAAGCCTGCGCTCGACTCTGCTATGTGGGCGTGAATAAAGTTAGCCGAACACCTTGAATTTGAACTTGAAACTCCGCAAGACCTCGACCTCGAGCTCACTTTGAACTCTTCGCAGGCGTTCCAGTGGGTCAGAGTCGGGGAAAGATGGATTGGCGCAGTCGACGGATCAATAGTGGCTCTGCGTTCAGAGGGCAGTAGACTCGTTTTCGAAGTGTACGGGGCCGGTCTGGGCGAGTCTCTTCTGCTGGATTACTTCAGGCTAAGAGACGACGTGAATACGATAGTCAGCAGGCTGAGCTTCGATCCGCTGGTGACTGCGGCTGCAAAAAGGTTTCCGGGTCTTAGGCTGCTAAAGCAGCCGCCGTGGGAGTGCACACTGATGTTTATCTGTTCGACAAACAACAACTGGAAGAGAATCTCGAAGATGATTCTGAACCTGAACGCCATGTTTGGAGACTCCGTCGACACGCCCTACGGGTCGTGCAGAACTTTTCCTTCAGCTGCCAGGCTGTCGGCTGCTTCTATCAGAGACCTCAAAAAATGTGGTCTGGGATACAGGGCGCCGATGCTCAGAGAAGCAGCCAGGATGGTGCACTCGGGGGAGGTGGACTTGGATTCCCTGCGTCGTCTCGGCTACTCGGAAGCCGTTAAAGGCCTGCAGCGTCTGCCGGGCGTGGGTCCGAAGGTGGCTGACTGCGTGGCGCTGCTCTCGTTGGGTAAGCTTGAAAGTTTCCCTGTGGACAAATGGATAAGAAGAATAGTGGCGGACCACTATTACTGGGCGCTTGAACCGCGCGACGCTCAGGTCCTTAAAGACGAGAAGCGTTCGGTTTCGCCTTCCGTATATGTAAGAGTGGGCAACGCCATGCGAAGCCTGTTCGGCGAGTACTCTGGGTACGCTCAGAACTACCTGTACTGCTATGCCTCGCGCTCACCTGGGCGACTGCTTAAGGTGCAAAGAAGAATACGGGCCGCTCCCCATGGAGGCGACCACAAGAGCGCGGAAACCTCTGGTTCAGGTTCATGGAAAGCGACTGGCGAGTTGTAGCATTTGATCTCAGTGAAACCATCCCGCCTGTGTTTGGCGATACCTGTTTCCGCTGTCTGGTCTGCCCCACATCTCAGGGAAAAGACGGTAAGAGTCGCCGGCCTCCTAAGAGCCTGCACGATGTTCAGATGCCGCAGACTATACCTTTTGAACGATATGGGTCATCGAGCGGGCTCAGAGCTCCTGGCTTTAGCAGACTACCTGAACACTCCACCCTACCTGAAGAAGTATCTGCCGTTGCAGCCTGTTCTGCGTTACGCGGGAGTTGCCCCACCGATAAAGGGGCCGCTGCACACGGTAGCCAGTTCCCCGGAGCGCGCTCTGAACGAGTCGTTCAGAATGGCCCTCGTGGTTTCAGCCGGAGACGGCGCAGCGGCCAGCGTTGACGCGGGCTTCGGCAGCCCCCTTGCGGCGTCGATCAGACCCGGCAGAGCCAAAGGCGAAAGGGTTCTCGTGCGTATAAGACGCCTGAACAGGGGTTACGTGGCTGAAGAGGTGTCGGGAACAGATCTTTTCGTGGGTACGGAGCCACAGCTTGTGGACGACCGGAATCTAACCTGGATTCCAGCTAGCACGGTTACCGTCGAACTCACCAGGAACGGTAGGCCTGTCTCGGAAGCCGCTTCCCGGATCTGCGGTAGAGACGTGCTTGCCTTTGTTGGATCGCAGAGCAGGGATCCGCATGAGTTTCTTGAGTTAAAATTTGACCTGAAGCTGAACCTGGTTGCCTGTCAGGGGGTTGAAAGTATAAGAGCCGACGAGGCGGCGGTGATCGGCCTGGCATGCATCTCCTCTCTGTGCGCTGAGCACGAACCCTAGAGCCGTAGCCGGCTACTGTGATGTAGACTTGCGCCGATAAGTTTTATTCGGTAGATGAGTTGCACTGCTTGTAATGCGGAAGATCCCGAAAGCCGCAGCACTCGTCGCAGTCGCAGCCTACCTGATAGTTGTCGGAGTGGCTGCATATCAGAGTCCTGTACTGGGTTTCGCGATAGCCGTTATTGTTCCGTGCGTGTACCTTGCGAGTAGGTTTCTTGCGAAGGGCAGAATTTCTCTTCCCGTCCGCGTGAACGGAGCCAGATATACCTCAGCCTTCTATACGGATTCAACAGAGGAAGAGTTACGCGACGCTGCGAAACTTGCTGAGGCCACCGGCTTAGAGATGACTACGGTCATAAAGGGTAGCACCATGTTTGGGAGAGAGGAAGGGTACAGGTATCTTGTTCTGCTGAGCGCTGAGCGAAGTAAATCTAAGACAGGTGCTGAAGCCGCGATGAACGCGGTGACCGCTTTCCTGCAATCAAAGGGCCGACTCATTAAGAAGGCCAACCCGGCGAAAGTGGATAAAGTGCTAGCGGAAAGCGGAGGCTGGGATTTAACGGATGCTACCCCAGCAGTCGGCGTATTCGAAAGCGAAGAGGCCTTCGTCAATCTTTCGGTTCAGGCCCTGAACAGTCTAAGAAACGCCTCACTTCTGACGTCAAATTACGAACGCGTCAAAAACGTTCTGAACGTCGTCGGCGGAGAACAACCCGTGCTCAAGGCGGGAGTAAATCTGGGTGTGCCAGCGCTGTCGAAGCTTCCTACAACAGTACTCATCGAATGCGCCGCGAAGAGTTTCGGCCTTTCCCAGGAGTCGGTACAGGTTCTTGAACACGCGGTTCAGGACTCGGTGGATGTTTCAGGCGGCCTGAGTCCAGCCATACTCCGTAACCATATAGAGCTACTTGCCAGCACAATGGGAATAAAGGGAAGGAACCTTGAACAGCTGAAGACGTTCGCTGACACGTTGGCGAGGAAGGACGTGGCGGCAATACTGGACTCGGACACCACTTTTTCGGCGTCAACGGGGCTAAAAAGGCCCCTTCTGATAGATTTCAGCGGCTACACTGAGAACACGCTCAAATTCCTTTACATGATGGTAGCAAACTGGATGACACGTGTAGCCGACTTACAGCTTGTGCTCGACTGCTCCGGTCTCGGACGGGATGCGAGTTTCGCCCTGATGGCTCGACCCGAATTGGCCGGCAAGTCATGGTTCCTGTTTCCTCTGGCCGACTTCGCAGAGGATTACGCTGGGTTCGCGAGGAAAATAGTGTTCACCTCTCCCAGCGAAAAAATGTACAGGCTTGCTGAGCGCTGGCATATCAAGTCCGCTTTGAACGCGCAGACCCAGCGGGCTTCCGCATACGTGTTTGCGAGGCCGTCGACGTTTTACGTCATCCCCGTTAGGGATTCACTGTTTAAGCAGTCCGGCGACCAGGTCTTAAACGAAAGAGTATCGAAGACGGCTCCACCTGTGCGGGCGTCGAACGCCGACGCAGGTTATCTTTCCGCCACCATGAGTAGAGAGGAGCTTTCCGCTGTGTCAGCGGCGATGAGATATGTTCAAAGTTACGGCACGGTTGAGCTTGTGACGTTCGTGCAGGCGCTTGGACTTGGGCCACATTCTGAAGACGTATGCTCCAAGCTGATTAGACTTGGATACATTAAGAGGTTCGTGAAGTCTGGTATACCTTTTGTTGAACTAACCGAACGAGGCGAAGAAGAGCTTGCTAAGCTCCGGGCCTTTCTGGATGCTCCTAGAGGTTCAGAAACCTAAAGGAAAGTGCTCCGCGCAACCGAAACCGCTTGGCGTTTACCTGAACCTCTCGACCAGAGACCGCATCAGCGGCTCGTTGTGCTTCGGGTCGATATCTGATTCGGCGGGAGTGACATTTCCCTGAATCTTCATGGATTCAAATGATTCGCCGGAGGACCTGTAAAGCAGCCCGGTCGGTATGCCGCCTTTTTGAATTATTTCGTAGGCTGTTTGGAACGCTTTGAGTCTGTTTGAGCTATCGTAACCTTCTATTGCGTTGGCGTCGACAACCATCTTCCTCCACTCTGCGTAAGTGTCGTTGTACGTCACACACGGGCTGAGCACGTCCACGAAGGCAAATCCTTTGCCCGAGTTCGCGTGTGTAATCGCTTCTTTAAACAGGTATTGAAGCTGCTGCTGGTTGCCTGAGAAGCCTCTTGCAACAAACGTCGTCGAAAGGAAGGAGAGAGCTGTGAGAACAGGTTCGAACGGTATCTCCTTTGTGCCCTCGTATCCCAGCTGCGCAGTAGGCGAAGGCTGACCTTTTGTCAGACCATACGTCCCGTTGTTCATTACAATGTAGACTATGCTCGGGTTACGCCTCAGTGTATGAATGAAATGGTTTCCACCTATCGCGTAGCCGTCTCCGTCTCCTCCCGCGGCTATCACCGTGAGTTTGGGGTTCGACAGTTTGATTGCTGTAGCAGTTGTGAGAAGCCGTCCGTGCAGCGCGTGGTACCCGTACACAAGCATGTTGTTGTGAATCGACCCTGAACAGCCTATCCCGCCAACTATCACAGTCTTATGTGGCTCTATCTTCAGGTCAGACAGGCTCTTTTTCAGGGCTGCCAGAACACCGAAGTCACCGCAGCCAGGACACCATATTGGAGCAGTCGGCTTAAACACCTGCGTCAACTTTGCTTCACCGCCTGAGAGAGACCGCTCAGAATTCCTGAAACAATCTGACTTGGCCTAAATCCTGTCCCATCGTATTTGGTTAGGCTGACAACTTTATCCATGTATCCCACTTCCTTCTTTACAAGTCCGGCCAGCTGACCGGTCAGGTTACATTCTACGAAGAACGCTAAGCGGACTCCGTCAAGAAACTTTGACAGCTCCTCGGAGGGAAGAGGATAGATCGTTCTTAAACAGAGGAACTTTGTGCGAACATTCTTATCCCTCAGCATATCCATTGCTTCGAGTATAGGCCCCATGTTTGAACCAAACGACACTATACCTATGTCCGCATCTTCGTCCCCGTAAAACCTGGACTTCGGCAAATCTTCTTTAGCTGCCTCCACCTTGAGGAACCGCTTACGCATCATCGACCCCCTGTTCTCTTTGTCGACGGAAACCATTCCCCACTCGTTGTGCTCGTTGCCCGTCATCTGAAACATGCCGTTAGGGGTTCCAGGTATGGTTCGAGGGGAAACGCCGTCAGAAGTCAGTTCATATCGTTTATACTCTTTCACAGACTCCAGCTGGCTTGAGTTAAGCAGCTTCCCACGTTCCACAACAACTTTTGAAAAGTCGAAGGCGGCAGTGCACTGCGTGTTCTGAGCCAGCTCCTGGTCCATTAGGACGAAAACCGGAAGCTGATATTTTTCGGCTAGGTTAAGAGAAACATAGCCCATTTCAAAGCAATCTTGGGCATCCGCGGGGGCGATGACAAGTCTGGGAAAGTCCCCGTGACCGCCATACACCACATGGTTCACGTCGGACTGTTCGTGTTTCGTGGGCTCACCAGTGCTCGGCCCGGTTCTTTGAACTTCCACTATCACAACAGGAGACTCGGACATCGCTGCCTGCCCGATGCCTTCCGTCATGAGATCTTGACCCGGACCCGATGTGGCAACCATGGATCTGACGCCCGCAATCGACGCTCCGATTGCCATGTTGATCGCTGATATCTCGTCTTCAGCCTGGATGGCAACGCCTCCAAACTTGGGTAAGTTCGCTTCAAGATATTCAAGGATCTCCGATGCCGGGGTTATCGGATAGCCCGCGTAGAATCTTCCGCCCCCAGCGATGAACCCTATTCCAAGCGCCGCATCTCCGTCTATTTGAATTGTGTCGTTTGCTCCAAGCTTCGGAATAACGAAGTGGGCTCTGACACCCATCTGGCTGGCCAGCTCGAAGCCCAGTTTGAGGGCCGAAAGGTTGCTGGAAAGAACTTCTTCCCCTCTTCTACTGTATCTTGCCGATATAACTGACTCAGCAAGTTTGTCCTCGACTCCTAGAACCCTGCAAAGTACGCCGAAGCTTATTGTGTTCTTAAGAAGCGTTCTCTTAAGGTCGGTACCCGCCCTCTCTCCGAACTTCCCTTCATACACGACTGACCTCGGAACCAGACTTCGGTTAAGTGGCGCCCTAGAGGAATCGTATATGACGACACTGTTCTCGGAAAGTTCGCTTGCCGCCGAGGTGACGGCTTCCTCATCGAAGGCGACCAAGACATCTATGCCGTCGCCCACGTTCAGAACATGTTTCGCCGAGCCGCGTATTACTCCGTCAGCGTGTCCGCCACGTATCCTTGACAGGACGTTGCGCGAATCATAAGAGTAGAGTCCCATATGTTTGAAGACCCTGCCGACCAGGTTAATCACAGTGAGGGTTCCATCTCCTCCCTGGCCGCCAACCATTATCTTAATGTCGTCGACTTGTCTAGCGGATGGACTTTTTTCTTTTTCGCCGACGAGGACTGTCAAGCGTAACCCCCGCTCAAAGCTCTCATGCTGGTTCGCTGAAGCGGATATTTAAACTTTGACTCTTTCATTAATGCCTTTCCACGTCAAAGAAGTAAAGGGATCTTCACATTTATGATTGAAAAGTGGCCGTCCATTTTTCCCTTGGCTCAGACCGGCTTCCGAGGTCAAGGAACATTTATTACACCGCACTTTGCATAGTTAAGCGTGGATTCTGCGCAAGCGGGCGGAGCGAGCCCTCAACAGCAGGCTCAGACAAAGAGTCAGAAGCCAGACTTTCCTAAGCTAGGGTTCGAAGACAGAATGAGGTATGTGACTCTGCCCAAGGATTCTCTGGGATTTGGCGAACTCAAGTACAACGTCACCGATAAGGGCACATGCTGCAGGTGCGGCGCATGTGTGGCGGTTTGTCCGGTCAACGTGCTCGACATAGACAGGGTTGACTCAGGGGTCCCGGTTAACACGGGCAAGTGCATCACTTGCTCACTATGCACCTGGGTGTGTACTGGAATAAACGAGTGGGAAGGAAGCGAGGATAAGCCTCTCGGAGAGTACTATGAGATATTTATCGCTACATCCCCTAACAAGTCGGAAAGAGTCCAGGACGGGGGTGTCGCGACCTCCCTGGTTCAGTTCGCCCTTAAGAAAGGGATGATAGACGGCGCTGTTATTGTCGACCGCGACGACAAATGGGTTACCACCCCCCGCATAGTTACGAAACCAGACGAAGTACCCAAGTATGGAACCAGCACCTACTGGCTCGTTCCTTTGTTCCCCGAGGTTACTGAGGCCATAGAGCAGAAGAGGCTCTCCAAATTGGCTGTAGTGGACGTCCCGTGTGGAACCGCTACTGCAAGATGGGTTGAACGGATACCCAAATACCGGGGTAAGATAGCCTACAAGATAGGGCTCTTCTGCTATGAAAGCTATTACAGAGAAGAGTTCATGGAGGAAGTTCAGACAATCACCAAGGCTCAGCCGGAAGAGATCCATAAAATAGACATCAAGAAGGGCAAAATGGTGATTGAGCTAAAAGATGGGTCCAAAGTAGGAGGAGACCTCGAACAGTTTTCCAAGTTCACTTGGGACAGCTGCTGGAGCTGCAAAGACCTCACAGCTGAATGGAGTGACGTGTCGGTTGGAGCTATCGGAAACCCGCAGATAGGCACCAACGTTGTGATCGTAAGAACTCAGAAAGGCAAGGAACTCGTGGACGCTGCTCTCGCTGAGGGGGCAATTATCAGACTCGAAGACAAGGTGCGCCTGAAAACCCTCAGCAAAATCGCGCTCAGAAAACGGAAACGGTCGCTTGCGGAGCACCCTGCGGAAACGAAGATAGGTCTCCGCGAGGTGGAACAGGCGGCGCCTCCGAACCCAATCGTAGGGCTTCTGATGCCCTTCGTGGTTACGATAGAGCAGCTTGCGCGTAAGCCTGTGACCGTTGAATACCCGAAGGTCAAGTTCCTGCCTTCTGAACGGTTCATGGGCAGACACAGATTGGATATGGATCTGTGCACCGGGTGCAGCATTTGCGCCAGAGTATGTATAGACAACTCCATCCAGATGATCAGAACAGACACCGGCAAAGAACATCCCAGTGTCGATATGGCAACTTGCTCCTTCTGCGGTCTGTGCGTCGACTATTGTCCGAGGTACGCCATCACTATGACTCAGGAATTCGAGCTGGCCGGATATAACAGACACGAAATGTGGTTCACACCGGAGCAGCTCGAGCAAACTGTTAAGCCCGAGTCCTATGGTAAGGAGATTGCGCCGAAGCCATTTCTTAACGTGGAAGCGGCCAAGCCACTGGTTGGCAGCGACCAAAGTGAGGATTAAACGTCAAAGACCAGTCGGAGCCAAAACCCATATATCATTGCCGGCTAAGATTAGTATCAGTGAAGTTACATGACCATAACAACCGAGGATTCGCTTGTTACACTCACGGATGCCGCTGCGAAACAGGTGGAAAAGCTGCTCGCCCAGTACAACAAGCCTGACCATGGGTTGAGGATCTTTGTGCGCGGTGGAGGATGCTCGGGTCTCAGCTACGGCATGTCAATCGAGAAGGAGCCTCTTGAGGACGACAGCGTTGTAGCCACGAAGGGTGTCAAAGTCTTCATAGACCCGTTCACCACCCAGTATATCAAAGGCTCCGTCGTGGACTACGTGGAAACAATCCAGTCTGCGGGGTTCAAGATAGACAACCCGAACGCGGTGCGTAGCTGCGGCTGCGGTCAGTCTTTCCAGACAAAGGACGGAGCGGGCTCACCGCACGCGTGCCATATGTAGAAACAACGTGCCCGCAAACTTAACACCCTGATTTTTCCATTTTTCTGTACTAATTCAGGGGCTCCGGACTCGGCGGCCACGAGTCAGAGTCGTTCATGACGATGCGGGCGCATGCGCCCGACATCACATGCTAACGCCGGTTTTAAGAGCCGCGTGACTTAGAAGCCTGCTGGCTGAGAGCCGCGAACCCTACTCTGCTGGGTCACGGATTCCGCTTGTAGTTATCTCGAAAACCACTTCGCCTGGCTCGAGATATGAGCTGTCCACCAGTCTCGCTATACGTTTGGAGCCCTTGCTTTTCCTGAGATACACTCTGTTGTTCGGCGCATGTCCAAGCACGTTTCCACCAACCGCTCTCGTAGGGTCTCCGTAAAACATGTCCGGAGTGGACATGACTTGGTTTGTGACCATGACGGCCACATTATATATTTCAGCAAGTCTGATCAGGTTGTGAAGGTGCAAGTTGAGTTTCTGCTGGCGGCTCGCAAGGTTTTCTCTACCCGGGTACTCGGATCTGAATAGGCTTGTGACGCTGTCTATCACGATCAGCTTAATGTTGTTCTCTTTGATGAAATCCTTACCACCTTCGATGATCGCTATCTGATGATCGCTGTTCAAGGCTCTTATCCAGTAAACGTTTCGCAGAGCTTTTTCGGGGTCGAGGCCAGATGCTTCTGCGATAGCCCGCACCCTGCTTGGAACAAACGTGCCTTCAGTGTCTATGAACCATGAGTTTCCGTTGAGTCCGCCCTTGTCCTCAGGGAGCTGGACGTTAACGGATAACTGAAACGCTATCTGGGTTTTGCCTGAACCGAACTCTCCAAAGAACTCTGTGGCGGAGCGTGTCTCAACTCCACCGCCGAGAAGCCTGTCCAGGCTTTTGCTGCCCGTCGTTATGCGTTTGACGGTCTTGAGCTCCTGTTCCAGCTCGTACGCTGTCTTTATCGTAAATTTAAGCTGAGCACGAGCTGAGTTAATCACTTTCTGAGAGTAGGTGACCGGGAGGCCAGTTATTGACGCCAGCTCGTTGGCGTTCGCCACTGCTATTGATTCGTATGTTCTGAATCCGTGTTCCACCAGTTTACCGGCAGTTGCCTCACCGACTCCGGGAAGCTCAGTAAGCTTCTGAATCACAGGATCGTCCGCAGCTTCTTCTGACACCTCGTCCTCTGTATTCGGTTCCATGTTTTCGTCCGACGGCTTCTCTTTTTTACGCAATTGTAATCTGCCTGCCAACCCGTATCTGGTACTCCAAACAAATCTTCAGATGGGTATTTAACTCCTCTGACTCGCCGAACCGCGGACAATGCACTCGACGGGCGCCAGGGGTCTACGAAAAACGGGTTCACTTCTACGCACAGTTACCGCTGCCGGAAATAAAGTATGCCCGGATACCTGAACCAACCTATAGTCCACCCCCCCTCCCCATCCCCCAAAGAGCAGTTTCCACATTACGCCCACCCACCCGCGTGACACTCGTTATCTTACCGGTCAGAAGCCCGTTTTGATCTGTTTTCAGCCGGCGAGTAGCCCCGGCCGGATTCGAACCGGCGTCAAGGGATCCAGAGTCCCCCATACTTGGCCGCTATACTACGGGGCTGCAGATTTCAGTGTTCCTCCAGTTCAGTGTAATTTAGCTTTTTCCCGTCTGTACGCCGGAAGCTAGAGGTTGCGGGCCGCCGTCAACATGTCTGAGAGAAGCCTGAAGGTTGAAGTTCCCTGCATTGATTGCTTCAGCTCCGAGTACAGGTGGCCGCGGCTCTGAGGGCCGACGGTGTACATTCTGTGCATGAACTCGCACAGGGCCTCGGGGTAAGCGGAGTACAGGCGGGGGTTTTCCAGAAACTTTGATGCCCTATCATACTTTCTGAGCTCTTTTAAAACGAAGCTTTCTTCGAGGCGATTCTGATATTGGGCGAACACAGTCTCCGAAGGCATGCTGGTCTTGGAAATTTTGGCCGCCACGTCGCCGGCTATGTTACCTGACGCTATCGCGAAGTCCATTCCTCTAAGGTTGAACGCGTTGTTCAAAACCAGGCCTGCGGCAGACCCCGCGACCAAGAGTCCGTTAGAGTATAGTTTCGGAATCATTCTAACACCTCCTTCCGCCACGAGGCATGTGCTGTACTCTGCCACGGAGCCTCCTTCTATGAGTCGGGATATGAGTGGATGGGCTTTGAACTGTTCAACTATCTCTGACGCTTCAAGCTTCGACTTGACCATGCTTTCAAGGTTGATTATCAGACCCAGTGAAACTGACTCCATGTTGGTATACATGAAGCCCCCGCCTTCAACCCCGGGCGGAAACCCTATGAAGGTGTATTCAGAGCCTTCTCTACCGTTCAGGTTGAACCTTTCCTCTATCGTCTGCCTGGGAAGCTCTATCACCTGCTTTATCCCCACACCCAGCTGGTCGCCTTTCCATTCGCCTTTCAATCCGGCCTGTTTAAGAATGAGAGAGTTGATCCCGTCGCAGACAACAACCACCTTGGCTCCTATTTCATCTGACCCAGATCGTATCCCGGTTACGCGGCCACCGGACACGATAAGCCCGTCAACCAGAACCGAAGAGGCGACAACTGCGCCAGCCTCTTGAGCCTGCTTCGCGAGCCTTTTGTCGAGGTTGTTACGTAGCACAGAAACACAGTTGAATGGAGGGGCGGAATGCGATTCATCTCTAAAGTCTATGCACGTGGACCTCTGACCGCCTAAGAAAGCCAACGAGTAGCGGGTGACATATCTTTCATAGAACTCTTCCTTCCAGAACTCGGGTATGATGTCTGAGAGAACATGCGTGTAGAGTAGTCCCCCAGACACAGTTTTTGTTCCCGGTTCTGGGCCGCGTTCAAGCAGCAATACGTTGGCTCCCTGCTTTGCCGCAGAGAACGCCGCCGTCGAACCGGCTGGCCCAGCTCCCACCACCACTACGTCGAATGATTCCATGCACAGAGGCTTGAGCGACAACTCTATTAACGATTTCTGAAATCGATAAAGACCGTGGGATGCGGAAAGGAAACGTGACGCATCTCGCCCACTGCCGGAGAAGAGGCCTGGGAATCGGGATCCGTGACCGTGGGGGTTGCGGCGCCTACGAAACGTCGGCGGGTTACCAGCGTCGCCGAATGAACCGAAGTAACCTGATTGCGTTCGCTCGCCAAGTTTTAGTATGTGTATGAGAAATATGTTCGATCGGGTTTGGCATCGCAGAGTTCCAAGACTCGTCCCGGAGAAGCTCGCGGAGAATATGAAGTTTCAGAAGACATTGAGAAGCTTTGGGCCAGGAGAGAGGACTCAACGATTTCGGGAATCCCACTTAAAGCATGCTATTCAGAGAAAGATCTGAGTGGCTTTGACTACTCCGCCAAGCTTGGCAACCCAGGCTCTTACCCATACACGCGCGGAATACATGCTGACATGTACAGGTCCAGGCTGTGGACGATACGCCAGTTCTCAGGGTTCGGAACGCCGCTCGAAACCAACCGAAGATTCAAGTTTCTGCTCTCCCAGGGGGAGACCGGTTTGAGCGTGGCGTTCGACATGCCTACTTTGATGGGCTACGACCCTGACGACCCGCTTTCGCATGGCGAAGTGGGCCGCGAGGGTGTGTCGGTGGCCTCTTTACAAGACATGGAGGAACTGTTCGAAGGGATACCTCTTTCTGATGTCTCTGTGTCCATGACTATCAATGGGCCAGCAATCGTGTTACTCGCCCTGTATGTGGCTGTAGCAGAAAAGCAGGGCGTTGCTCCAAGCAAGCTAAGGGGGACTATTCAAAACGACATCCTCAAGGAGTACATTGCTCAGAAAGAGTATATTTTTCCGCCTCAGCCAAGCGTCAAGCTTGTTGTGGATACGTTCGAATACTGTTCACGTCACATGCCCAGCTACAACTTCATCAGCGTGAGCGGATACCACATTCGTGAAGCTGGAGCAACAGCCGTGGAGGAACTCGCGTTCACGCTGGCGGATGGCAGGGAATACGTGCGGCAGGCTGTTAAAAGAGGCCTTCCAGTAGATTCGTTTGCGCCAAGGATATCTTTCTTCTTCGATTCACATATAGAGTTTTTCGAGGAGATCGCGAAATTCAGAGCCGCGAGACGGATTTGGGCCAGAATTATGAAAGAAGAGTTTGGCGCAAAGGATCCCAGGTCCATGCGTCTCAGATTTCACACCCAGACCGCGGGCGTCTCGCTCACCGCGCAGGAGCCTGAGAACAACGTTGTGCGCGTGACAACCGAGGCTCTTGCAGCGGTTCTCGGAGGGACACAAAGTCTCCACACAAACGCCATGGATGAGGCTCTTGCTTTGCCTACAGAGGACGCAGCAAAGCTGGCCGTTCGCACCCAGCAGATCATCGCGCTGGAGACGGGGGCAGCTGGCGTAGTTGACCCGCTTGCCGGAAGCTACTATGTTGAGTGGCTTACAGACAGAGTTGAAGAAGAAGCTTTGAAGCTCATGGATGAAATCGAAAAGCGTGGAGGGGTGATAAGATGCATCGAAGAAGGCTTCTTCCAGAGAAGGATAGCGGACAGCGCCTACCGCTATCAAAGGTCACTGGAAAACCAGACCCGCTTTATCGTCGGGGTAAACTGTTTCAAAAGTGGAACGGAGCCTAAAGTGCCGATACTGAAAATAGACCCGGAAATCGAGAAGCGTCAGGTTGAAAGAACCAAGAGGCTGAAGGCTAGCAGGGATCGCGCCAAAGTGGATTACGCCCTTAGCAGTCTGGTGCATGCGGCTTCCACCTCGGAAAATCTGGTTCCGTATGTCATCGACGCCGTTAAAGCCTATGCCACATTAGGCGAGATCGTCGGCGCACTGAAGTCCGTGTACGGAGACTACACCGAGCCGAAGATCGTCTGAAGTGGGTTCGCTTGGAACACAATACGGTCACATACGCCGGCGCCCGGCAAAAGAAGATAAGGGTTCTTCTGGCAAAAGTGGGTTTGGACGGCCACGATAGAGGTGTAAAGGTGATTGCAAGGGCGCTCAGCGATCACGGCATGGAGGTAATCTACACGGGCCTGAGACAGACGCCCGAACAGGTTGTTGCAGCCGCCGCCCAAGAGGACGCCGACGTGATCGCGGTCAGCATACTTTCAGGAGCACATATGACGCTTGTGCCCGAAATACTGGGTCTGAGGAAAAAGTACAAGTGCGAAGATATCCCGGTGGTGATTGGTGGAATAATACCGGACGAGGACTCGGAGCAACTGAAAAAGATGGGTGTCTCACTTGTTATGGGCCCCGGATCCTCTACCAAGCATCTGGCTGACGCTGTAAAACAGATCGCTCTTTCAAAAACGGGATGATCGGCTTGCCCTCTGCCACAGGGCTTTCTGAAGAGTTCAGAGCCGGTAGTATCCGGGCTCTGTCAAGGGCGATAACGATTGCAGAAAACAGTCCCGAAGATGCAGCGGAACTGATCTCTCAGCTTTCTTCAAGAGGCCAGCAGAAGCAGGCCCATATAATAGGGGTGTCTGGAGCCCCAGGTATAGGGAAAAGCACTCTTATAGAAAAAATGGCGGCAGACTACAGCAGTAAAGGACTAAGAGTAGGCGTGCTGGCCATCGACCCCACAAGCCCGTACACTGAAGGCGCCGTTCTGGGAGACAGGTCAAGAATGTCCAGCCTGACGCTGAACTCGAATGTGTACATCCGCAGTATGGGGACACGGGGGCATCTGGGAGGGCTTTCCAGGGCTGCTTGGGACGCCATGCGCATACTGAGAGCGTTTGGCGAGGACGTGATAATCGTAGAAACCACGGGAACGGGACAGAACGAGGTGGAAGTGGCTGGAGCAGTGCACACGAACGTGGTGGTCATGATGCCCGGGCTCGGCGACGGAGTTCAGCTGATAGAGTCTGGTGGCCCGGAGATAGGCGACATATTTGTGCTTAACAAGGCTGATTCGCCTGGCGCTGACGCAGCTGTCGCGGAGATACGCGCAATGGTTCAACTCAGGTACGGGGGCTCACGCTGGGCTCCTCCGGTGGTGACAACCGTCGCCACAACCGGTCTGGGAGTTGGCGAACTGGTCCGGTACTGTCAGCTCCATCTGGAGTATCTCGGCTCCACGGGTGAACTGCCCAAAAAAGAGGAGACAATATACAGGAACGAGGTTGTGAGCCTCGTTCAGGAGAAGCTTTCAGAAATTGCCAAACAAATCGTAAAGCAAGACTCCCGGGCTGCGAAACTTTTGGACGATGGTTCTCAATCCCGTAGTAACCCGCATGTTGTCGCTGAAAGAATTGTTGAACTCATCCTGAAATCAGGGTTCTAACTGGTTTGCTTCCTCATGAACTCGACAAGCGATGTAACTATTTCTTTCAGACCTCTGAATTTCACGCCGAACGCCTGAGACACTTGCCTGTGCGACGACGTGAAATCAGATATGAGCACCATCAGTTCGTCTACACTGTAGTCCGGGTTAACCTTCCTTTTTGAAGCCGGCATCATCGAGTCCCTCAACGCCTGTTCAAGGTCCACTTGTTTAAAAACCGGCTTGACCCCGAAGGCTTCCGCGACCATTGACACATATCTTGTAAAGGAGACTTTCTGGGGTCCAACCAGGTCGAAAACCCTGTTCCAGACGCCTGCCCTAGAGGCTCTGAGATACACTTTGACGACGTCGCCTACGTGCACAGGCTGCATCCTGTATTCGCCTGAACCGAAAACGGGGACAGGCGTATTGTTCTTTAGAGACGAATATATGAACTTTGAAAATTCGTCTCCCGGACCAACGATGTAGGATGGCCTGAAAATAAGATACTCCAGGCCGCTATTTTCCACTATTTTCTCGCACTCCAACTTGGATACAAAGTAACCCAGTGTGTTTTCGTCTCCAACTCCCAGCCCGCTGTTGTAAATGATACGGCGCACTCCAGCCTTCACAGCGGAGTTCACCAGGAGTTCCGTGAGCACGTTGTTTGATGTATGAAAGGGATTCGAAACAGTCTGTGAGGCTGTTCCAGCGAGGTGGATCAGTAGGTCGCACCCATTCATGGCCTCCACAAGATCTTTACCGCTATCAAAGTTCACAACCCGCACGTCTGAGGCGCCCGCATCTTTAATGGAGGCCGCCTTGCGTCTCGCGTTCGCCCCGTTTCTCACTAGTGCACGCGCCTCCACCCCGTTTAGGGAAAAATGCTTTACAGTGTTTGATCCAACGAACCCGGTAGAACCGGCCACAACCACCCTCATAGCACCTGAAGCTGCTGGCTCCCTGAAAAACATGTCTGTGAGCAAACCGGTTTGATATGCGTCTCCAAAAGGCTAATTGAATCCTTGGCCCACCGCACAGGCATGGAAAAATCGTCTGAGATTTCAAACGTAACCGTTGTTGGATCCGGGACCATGGGCCACGGCATAGCCGAAGTCGCTGCGCTTGCAGGCTTCAACGTCAAGCTGACAGACTCATCTAAGGTGGCGCTCGAAAAAGGAAAGGCGCAGTTAGAGGAGAGCCTCGCGCGCTTGGTTCGGTCTTCCAGAATAAGCCAGGCTCAGGCGGAAGAAGCACTCAAGCATGTTTCCTACCACTCGAGTGTTGAAGAGGCTGTCAGAGATGCTCACTTGGTTATTGAAGCTGTATTCGAAGACCTCGGCACGAAAAGGGAGGTGTTCAAAGCTGTGGAGCAGCATGCGAGCGAAAGATGCATAATCGCCTCAAACACATCCAACATCAGGATATCGTCCATTTCAACAGTTCTGAAAGACCCTTCAAGAGCGGTGGGTTTACACTTCTTCAATCCTCCGGTGATTAACCCGCTTGTAGAAGTGGTAAGGGGACAACACACAGGTGAAGACGTTGTTGCCGTTTGCGTAGGATTCGTACGTAAAATCAACAAGGTTCCGGTTGTCGTAAAAAAAGATTCGCCTGGCTTTATCGTGAACAGGGTAACAGCCCCTGAAACACTTCTTTTCACGCTGATAGTAGACCGGGGACTTGGGCAGCCAGCTCAGATCGACGCTTTTTTCAGGTCCGTCGGGCTGCCTATGGGCCCTTACGAAACAATGGACTATGTGGGCCTTGACGTCGTGCTTCACACCTTGAAGTATATGGCTTCAGAGCTCTCTGAAGAATACAACGCGGGGAAAGAACTGGAAAGACTGGTTGGGGAAGGGAAGCTTGGAAGAAAAACCGGTCAGGGATTCTATTTGTGGAAGGAGGGTAAGGCCGAACGCGGCGACGCACAACCAGTCAGCGTTGTAGGAATCGCCGAGGTTCTTGCCCTCGAAGTGAACGAAGCCTTCAAGCTTCTGGACGAGGGGGCCGCAAGCCTTGAAGAAATAGACTTGGCAGTCAAACTGGGTATGAACAGACCCTTCGGGCCGCTGACAGCGGCGGGGAACATGTCTTCAGCCCAGCTCGAAGAGTCGCTGAAGTCTGTATACGAGAAATTCGGCAAGTCCGTGTTCAAGCCTGTGCCCGGCTTCTCGGACAAACTGAGATCCTTTAAACCTGGTTCGCGCCCGGACTCGTCTGCACGCACCGGTTCAGGCGAGGCCGCTTCGCTCAGGAAATACATTGAAGTTGAAAGACCTTCCGCCAAGGTTGCTGTCGTCACATTAAGAAACACCGAGGCCAGGCACAACCCGCTTAATGGGAGGCTTCTGCAAGAACTCGAAGAAACTTTGAAACAACTCGGCTCAGAACCGGAGACACGTGTAATAGTTGTAAAAGGCTCGGGCGGCGACTTTTCGGCCGGCGCCCAACTCGACCAAATGTTCTCAGGCAGCTTTGAATTCATGGAGGCCTCAAAGAAAGGGCAAAGAGCGGTAAGGGTGCTCTCGGAGATCCCCAAGTTAACCATAGCGGAAATCGAAGGCTACGCCCTGGGAGGAGGACTGGAACTGGCCCTCAACTGCGACATCAGAGTAGCTTCTCCAGAAAGCGAACTGGGCTTCCCAGAAATCACGCTGGGATTGGTTCCAGGCTGGACCGGCACGCAGAGGCTTTCGAGGCTTATAGGGCAGTCTGGGGCTGCGAGCATGATCCTTACAGGTGAAAGGATAAACGGGATACGAGCCAACGAAATGGGCGTCGTGTTCAGGATTTTCCCCAAGGAGAAACTTCACGATGAGACACTAAGACTCGCCCAGGAACTCGCCGAAAAGGTTGCTCCGCTGGCTCTGGGATTCGCCAAAAAACTGGTTTACTCCAGTCTGGATCTTCCGTTTGACGCCGGCTTAGACGCTGAAGCAGCTGCGCTAGGACACCTGTTTGCAAGTAAGGACCTCTACGAGGGTATCTCAGCCTTCTTCGCAAAGCGTAAGCCTGCGTTCAAAGGGACGTAGCCTACGGGGTCCCTGAACGTTTCACATCGCGGCCAAATTCTTCTTTGAACCTTAAGAAGAAAACGCAAAGCAGCTCTTGAACACTCTGAGCTAAACAGCTTCATACGATTTTAAGGCAAGGTCCAGAGCCGCATCAATATCTTTCTCATCTGAGATCACAACTTCCGAGCCGATCATTCGAGGCGAAAGCGACACGAGGCAGAGTTTCCCGTGCTTGACCACGATTTCAACGAAGTCGCGCATCGCGAACCCACGCGAGAAGACTATCCTGTGCATTCTGACCTGCTCTATCACACTGGGGTCTATGGTCTTCAGAGAAGTCCTGACCCTGCTCAGGAGGCTGGAACGCTCGGGGCTCAGGTTGTCGAACACAGTTTTCATCGGTGACACAGGGCTACCATGTAAAGCTGACTTTAGGTTAACTGATCGAATATTTTTCTAAGGGAAAATTCACGGCATGCAGAGGTATTCCACGTTATTTTGAAGGCAAATGGAAATTCACATCGTGTTGTTTTTAGCTCGTATCCCGTCTGCGCGCGCCCGGAGGCGAGCTAGCGAGCTGCTTTCCACTTTCCTGAGGCCTGTGCATGAATATTGCGGCGCCCACAGCGGAATGGACGAGCCTGTAGCCTTACCGAAGTAAGAAAAATGGGAGAATGCGGGGTTGGCTTGGTCAATCGCCGAAACCTGGAACGGACTGGTTTGTTGCAACGAGGTTGAAGTATGGGTTGGTTGTGTTCACATTGAAGTATTCTATCACGTTGCTGTTTGCATTGTTCACCTGCGACGGCGACGAGTCTCCTGGAACAACCACCTGAGTCAGCGGTTTTCCAAGCGCCAGCCATATTGGGTTAGCGGAGTTTGCCTGTGCGATGGCGCCGTTGGTGGTGCCCATGGCTCGCATAAGAGCCTGAACAGAGTTCAGGCAGTTCGATGTGGCGTTTGAAAGGTTTGATGGAACAACCTGCGTGCACTCACCTGTCACAGGGTTCGGCATAATGTTGGGGTCGAACACCAACACGACAACCGTATACCATGGGATCGGACCTATCACCGCTACTATGTGGTCGTGTGCCGGCAGCGGAAGCACGCCTTCAGGCAGCCCTCCGTAGCCGTTTGTTATGTTCAGGTATTTCTCCACGGTCACGAATGCCGGTGAAAACACGAGAGCAGGATGATCCGGGCTCTGAGATGGTGAACCGGAGGCGCCGCACTGGGTCGTTATCGTCTGATCATCGTAGCGAGGGAAGCCCTGCGGGCTTGCGCCCAGCGCCGTTACACCGAATATGGAAAGGCCCGCGTAGGCCGGGACAAGAACCCAGAATGGTGCGGCTCCGGACACAGCTGTGTTGTTGCCTACCCCCACTTCACAGTTGTTTACCTTGGATGCTACAGAGGCAGATGGAAAGAAGCTCGGATAAGCCGGAACACACGCAGGGGCCTGAGTGTATATGAAGGTAACAACTTTGCCGTTGTAAAAACCGGATGTCACCGGCAGTACTGCACTATGCTTTGGTGTCGCGGTAACCGTGGTCGTCGACGTAACAGTAGTGGGAACAGTAACTGTTGTACTCGACTTGGCGGCGTACAGTGTAAATCCTGCGGCCGCCAGAATAACCAGAACAACTACTGCCACAATGAACACGGGTGTTGACACTCCTTTTGCTTTTTGAGCCAAACTGAGTCAGCTGTCTAACGGGTGCCAATTTAAATACTTTATTGTGTTTAAAATCTCTTAACTACTGACCGTGGTTTATGTCGCAACCTTTGCGCTCCCCCGACCTCAACAAACGCTGACAGTATCTCAGAAAACTCGTGAACTCCGTGTAGAAGGCGATGCTCTTTGGATGCGCCGAGTCGAAAGACGCAATCGGCTAAAACTTTTAACCATACCAGGTTTCTACAATCTTTCCGCGAACACCGCTCCGATACGTAGCGGCTCGTCCTGCAACCATATTATGGGTGCGACGTGTTCCTAACGCGCCTTACCGACACCGGCTTTCAGATAATCTCTTTCCAGTTCGATCCTGAATTTCTCCCAGTCATTTTTCATTCCTGCGATCCATTTGGCTTTAGGCACATAAGCCCTCGGATCCTTAAACACCACTTTGAAACGCATAACGAGCCGGGTCTTCTTTTTACCCAGCGATTCGAGCCTGTAGTCGCCGAACTCGTCCAAGTCGTCTCCCAAGCCGTCCAGATGCCATGAGGGTGGAGTTAGCGATACTATCCTGACCGCTTCAAGATCAGCATCTCCAAGCCTGTAATGCGATATCCACACACATCTCCTGGCTGATTTCTCTAGGATATGACGCCTTGAACTCCAGCCGGCGATCCTAACATCGTCTTCCCTAAAGTCGGTGCACCATTTGTACACGTATTTCAGGGGCGCATCAAAGGTTACGGACAGACTTGCCCTGAACTCGGTTTCGTGTTTATTTGTCTCCGACACACTTGGAAGGCGCCGACTCGTAGAAAAAGTTTTGCCCAAACAGAGTACGCCTTTGGACGGAACGACTGCGCCAAAGCTCTATCCGCACACGTAGCCCCTACAGAGAGCTCAGTGGCTGTTGTGGAAGAGTTTTATAACGTGTAAGAGCTTTCTATTCCGTGGTAACGCAGAGGCGTTTTGCTGATTTCGGCAAAAACCTTCCCTACTACTGCATGGACAGGATTCCCGAAGGAGGAATGTGTCTTTCGGTTTTCCTGATACTCTACAATCGTCAGATGTCGAACGTGCTCTTGGGGAGGGTGAACCCGGAGTACGTGGACTGGGAGCATATTGGCGCGCTGGACCAGACTCGCCTTTCCAGGTTCAGTCCGAAATGGATGCTTCCCTCAAGTCATCTGATATTGTATGAGAGCCCGACAGAGGCTGCTCGTCGTGTGCTGAAAGAGCAACTGGGGTTGGATGGATTGAAACTCGACGGCCCGCACGTGTATACCGAAGTATACGACATTGAAAGAGCTGGACTCAGAAATCACTGGGATACGGAATTTATTTTTCGCGGAGAACTCGAAAAGGAGCCGGACCCGCATCCAGCATGGTTGGAGCTGAAATTCAGAGATGCCAAGACGATGAGCGAGGAGGAGTTTGCGAGAAACCATCAGGATATTCTTAGAAACGTCGGCGTGCGCTGAAACCCTTCTCATTGTTGCCCGAATTAATATTGTGGAAACGGCTTCCGGTTTCTTGAAATGTTGACTGATGCCTGGTCTGCTCGTTTCATTCCCTGAAGCTCGTGTTTAACAAGAAACCGCGGGGTCCTGGTAATTGTTCGCGCGCTATGTCCAAAGAGTCGTGGTTGAACGATGAAACATGGAAACACGGCGGCTAGTAGCCAGTGAACTTCTCAGTCTTGATTCGTTCTCTTGGGACCGAAAGCTTCTGGATGATCTGCTCTGAAAGCTCCTGAACCATACTTGGGGGGCCAGCCAGGTAATACACCGAGTGCGAAGGCTCAGTGTTCTTGCTTATGAAATCCGAGTCAACTCTGCCGTTCTCTATGCCGGGGTCTTTGCTGACCGCTCTTGTTACAGTGTAGTGCACTTTGAGCCTTCGGTGAATGCTGCTCAGCCTGTCGAATTCCTCTTTAAACACGAGGTTTTCAGGAGTCTTAGCCGAATAGAGGAGTGTTAGCGGTCTGCTGTCACCGGCGTTCTCAGCCAGCTCAGTCAGGATAATGCTTCTGAAAGGGGTTATGCCTATGCCTCCTGCAACCATGACGATCGGCTCATTTCGGCCCGAAGCATGATCTAGCACAAACCTGCCGAAAGGAGCCTTTACTTTGGCCACGTCTCCAAGACGCAGTCCCGCAAGCTTCTTTTTGAAAGGGGAATCTTCGGGTTCTACAGTCGTAGTTACGCTGATTTGCTCCGATGCTTCTGTAGAGGGAGAAGAAATGCTGAAATCCCTGCTGTTTCCACGTGGGTCTCCCACTACGTCTTCCAGCGTCATCTTGAGATATTGTCCGGCTGTGAACGAGAACCCCAGCCCTCTCGTGTCGAACACAAAGCTCTTTATTGTGGGAGCACGGTCTGTGATGCGGGCAAACGGAAGCCTGAATTCACGGAAGCTTTGTGCGCTGCTCAATTCGATGGTTAACACTGCTCAAAATGTTTATATTTTGTGGTGTTGTCAGAAGTTCATGGCCCTAACCAGAGTTTGTAGAGAATCGGATCTTCAGGAGAAAAGACTTACAGCGTTCGAAGTCCAGGGAAGACAGATAGTGCTTTACAAGAGTGGAGGTAAAATCTACGCTTTCGACCGCTGGTGTACGCATGAGCAGGGAGACATGGCGGGCGGAACAGTTGAAGGGAGTGTGGTGACCTGCCCAGACCACGGTTCGCAATTTGACCTCGGGAAACGTGGTCTCAACGTGCTTGGACCAGACGGTGAACCGGCGGGAAGCACTCCGGACCTACCGGTGTTCGCTGTAAGTATTGCAGACGGCTACGTGAATGTGAACCTGTGACGGTGCGAGGTTTGGATACTAAACGGAGGATAATGGAGTTACTACTGGGAGCAAAGAAGACCGCTCTGTCACTTTCGGGTGAGCTTGGAATAAGGGAGAGCGCTGTGAGAGCTCATCTCGAGAGGCTTAGCAATCTGGGCTTGGTTTCCTCATCCTTCGTAAATCTGGGAAGAGGAAGACCGAAAAAGGTGTATGAGCTGACCGAGGAAGGGTTGGAGAGTTTTCCTAGGAAATATGATACAATGTTGGATCTACTGCTCCAGGAGGCTGAGCGCGACGATAAAAGCGTGATTGAACGATTCACGGGTTACGTGACGAAGGAGCTGGCTAAGGAAAGCTTGGGTGGGGGAAAAGGGCCTGTGAGCCCTAAGGAGGCAGGCGTACTGCTCGACAAAATGGGCTTTCGAACATCTTACTCTATAAAGGAGGGCAGACCCATGATTCACAGTGCGAACTGTGTTTTACGTAAAGTTGCCGTCAAGCATCCCAACATTATATGCCATGGAGTGCACACCGCGCTCATCGAGGAGCTTACGGGTGCGAGGAACGTGAAACTGGACAAGTGTATGGCTTACGGTGACACGGTATGCATTCACAAGTTCCCAAGGAAAGCCTCATAGTGACAGCCGGCTGGGCCCATCCATCATATCCCATAGCACAGTACTGTCTAGCCCTAACACCAATGAGCCGCACTTCTGAACTCTATTTCTTCAATGGGTTCGTTCACGGCTTTAACCTCCCCTAATTATATGATGCTACTCCATATGACTTCACGCCTTAAGGCAGTTGGGAGGAATTCTTTTGGAACGGTTGCCTTCTCAGACGATACTATGCAAAATTCAGCGGTGGGTCCAGAACCATCTGCCTACGCCATAGGCTTCCCTTTGAAGTTCGGAGGCTTTGCGAAATATCTGCATAAAACCGTTCGTATGAATAACCGTGAGG
>JAVZLA010000014.1:0-26352 GCA_038883995.1 Thermoprotei archaeon
CCTTTTGACGAAAGGGTTCAGAGCGTCGCTCACACATTTTTCGCCGACAGCCATAAAGACTGACGCGACTTCAGAGGACCTTGAGGAAGCCTGCATGCGCACCGGTTGAACATGAACCCAGAGGAGCACCAGGAAACCACGTCTAAACCCTCACGCTGGAAAGATGAATGA
Organism: Thermoprotei archaeon; assembly: GCA_038883995.1. GTDB lineage: Archaea > Thermoproteota > Thermoprotei_A > Marsarchaeales > Marsarchaeaceae > JAMDBQ01. Next base: position 172 of record JAVZLA010000014.1, read on the forward strand.
AATGAAAGAAGATGCAATCGTTTTTCAGATTGTTTACTCAACCGCTTTTTCGAAAGCGGGAACAGAAAGCACAGTTTCTGGTTCGGTGCCGGTTCAAACTGTTTACAAACAGGGCGGTTAAAAGCCGGCTGCACACCTTTCGGAGTAAGATGGTTGATCTGGAATATATTGCTGCAAAAGCCCTTGAAGACCCAAACGCTGACGCCCTCAAACTTATTGCAGCGCAGTATAAGTTCGCCAAAAACTACGACGATGACACCGCGCTCAAATTCGCAAAACAGGTGATCTCAGAAGTACTCAGCAGCAGGCGCCGTTCAAAAGACCACTTGGTCGACAGGTTGATGTCGACTTTGCCGTCGGGTGTGAAGGCAGGTGAGGCCGGCATGGGCTCACGTGGCTCAGGTGACTTCACCATCCATACCATGATAGCCAAGCTTGCGCACTCTGCCAACATACATTCCAAAATACCAGTCATCCTTGACCCGGCAGACCACGACGACGCAGGCGCCGTACTCTATGGCTCAACAGTAGTATATGCCGCAGTCGACGGGGCTCACTCCAGGCTAAGTTCCTTTCCTTTTCTGATGGGTTTCCATGATGCGCGGGCCGCTTTAAGAGACGTTTGCGTAAAAGGCTCCCAGCCAGTTGCGCTAGTAGACGATGTTCATTTGGCCGACGACGGGGATGTTGCCAAGGTGTTCGAATTCGTTGCGGGAGTTTCCGCCGTCGCCGAGGCCACAGGAGTCCCTTTGGTTAGCGGTAGCACGCTCAGGGTTGGCGGAGACATGGTCCTCGGTGACAGACTTGTCGGCGCGGTATGTGCTGTCGGAGTATCGAAGAAGGGCCCTGTTAACCAGAGAAGCATGCTGAAGCAAGGGGACGCAGTTCTCATGACTGAAGGCGCGGGCGGAGGCACTGTGGCTGCTACGGCCATTTATTCGGGTCGCCCACACGTGGTTAAAGAAACTTTGAACATTGATTTCTACCATGCATCCCAGATTCTGGGAGACAGAAAAAAACTGCCTGACGTCCACTGCATCACAGATGTGACCAACGGAGGCATCAGGGGCGACTTGCAGAGTATTGCCGAATCCAGCAGAGTCAAGATCATTTTGGACAACGACTCTGTTTTCAGTATGATCAGGCGCCCAGTATTGGAAATGTTAGAGCAACTGAAGATTGATCCCCTGGGCCTGGCTCTGGATTCGCTCATGGGTTTCATGCCGCCGGAACAGGCGTTTAAGGCACAGGATATGCTTACGGCGGCCGGCATCAGATCGGCAATCGTAGGCAAAGTTGAGAAGGGAAGAGGCTGCTATTTGGTAGGCAAACGCGGCTCGGCTATAAGATTGCTCCCGAAATTCAGGGAATCGGCGTACACGGGACTTAAAAAACTAGTAGAGGAGTCCTCGCCGCGAACCTTCAACTCACTTGACGACAGGCTGACGAAAGCCTTGGCCGAGAGCATGAGCAAAAAGAAGGCGGTTCTGGAGTATCTGAACTCACATAAGTAAGTTATAAAAAGACTTATAGTCTGGTCAAAACTGAAAATAGGCGAAAGATGAACTGGAAGATATCGGTCGCAGTCATTGTGTGCCTACTTTTGGCGGTCACAGCAGGCTACGTTTTTACTGGTTCGCTCAAAAGCGGTCAGGCTGAGCTTACGATCTACACATACGAGTCTCTGTTCACTTATGCGCCGAACGTGACAGCGGTGAACCAGACTGTTTTCGGTGCATTCGAGCACCAATACAACGTGAAAATAAAGGTGGTCAGGTTTGATGGGACGCAGGATATGCTCGCTCAGCTTGCGCAGCAGAAATCTAACCCGCAGGCGGACCTCGTCATCGGCCTCACGAACGTTGAAGCGCAAAAGGCGGTTTCAGAAGGCATACTCCAGAACTACACTCCCCCGAACCTGAAATACGTGCCAGCATACCTTGTGAAAGACTTACAGCCCCAGCACTACCTTGTCCCCTACGAATTTTCGCCGATAACCGTCGACTACTGTAACATAAGCGGAGGAGTCGGTTCCAACATGAGCTTTCAAACTCTTCAGCAGCCCTCCTACGCCGAGCACCTCGTACTCGAAAACCCTCTGACAGACTCAACCGGCCTTAGCTTCCTCCTTTACGAGATAACATTCTACTCTTATGTGGCTCACGAAAACTGGCAGCAGTGGTGGGTTAACACCGAGAAATATTCCAAGATAGTGCCGAGCTGGGACTACGCGTTCTCAGTGTTCCCCAATTCAGGATATGATTTCGCGGTAAGCTACGGCACAGACCCAGCCTATTTCGCGACATTTGGTGGATACAGGGGCTGCGGCACCAGTGCACTACACTATTCGGGTAACTCCTATGTTTGGCTCGAGATAGAAGGAATGGGAATAGTGGCTGGCGCAAGCCACGTCAAGCTGGCTGAAGAATTCGAAAACTGGTTCCTCGGCCAAACTGTACAATCAGTCATACCAACCTCCGAATGGATGTTCCCGGCAAACTCCGACATTCAGCTTCCCTCAGTCTATAGATACGCGGTCGGAACGAACGACTCCATCATACTCAACAACTATCTGACACCGTCTCAACTGGCTTCAAACCTCTCCAACTGGCTAAGTGAGTGGCAGACACTGTCTGGTTGACGTCGTCAGAGTGGCCAGCACTTGGCATCACAACTACGGGTGGCCGCCCTTCTGGCAGTGGTTCCCGTAGCCTTCGAAGTCCTGCTAACATACTTTCCGTTCGCGTTATCACTAGCCTCCTTCGACGGAATCCATATCGTCGACCTCTTAAGAGAAATAGTAGCTTCTAAAGTCGGCGAACACGGGCTGTACCAGTCTGTGCTTCAGGGTTCGCTAAGCGCCGCAGCAGCTTTTGCAATCGGCTACCCAGTTGGTCTCTCTCTTGGCTTGTACAGGTTCACTGGTAAAACCGTTTACAGAACCCTAACTCTGCTACCCTTTATGTTGCCCAGCATCGTAGTTGTTGTAGGATTCCAGAACGCCTACCCCGCCCGTTCGGTTCTCGGCTTTCTTTCAAACGGGCTGAGCGGCATCGTGGCTGTTAACACATTTTACAATGCTCCTCTCATAGCGATGCTTACAGCCGCGTCTATATCTAATCTCAAGTCCGAAACTCTTTGGGCTTTAGAAACGATAAGGCCACCGGGATTGAGGACTCTAACAAGAGTGCTTGCGCCTGCAAGTCTACGCGCCGCCGGCACAGGCGCCGTCATAGCATTCATCTACTCTTATCTGGCGTTCCTTGTCCCACTCGCTGTAGGCGGCCCCCGGTACTATACATCCGAAGTGGAGGTGTACGTACTGTTGAAAACTCTCTCTGAGCCGTCTCTTGCAGTCTCTCTAGCCCTTGCCCAGTCATTTATACCGGCAATTCTGGCGATCGCAATCTTATCCATGGGCTCAGCGTCCTTTGCCCCCGGTTTCTCAGACAACGCGGTTAAATCGCTGTCGAAACTATCAGCCGCCCCCAAGATTGCTGTATCCCTTATTCTCATTTTGTTCCTTGCCTTTGAGGCTGCCCCGCTTGCAGCGATAGTTTACAGTTCAGGGGCGTTGTCGACCGCGCAGACAGGCTTCAAAGAACTGCTTGAGGCATCCGCACGCGGACAGTTACAGGTAGGGCTGGGTAGAATAGCCACGAACTCCCTGGTGTACTCGGTTTTGGCCACATCTATCACCGTAGCCCTCTCGCTTGTCCTGGCCCATCACGGCCTTAGCGGGGCAGGCGGGAAGCTCGTCTACCAGTACGCCGCATTCTTCCCGCTGGCCATTTCACCGGTCACCATAGGTCTCTCCCTGTACCTTGCGTACGGAAGCCAACCTATATTCAAAGAGATATGGCCCATGATTGTCCTGGCCCAGTCGGCGGTGTCGATCCCGTTGGCCTCAAGGTTCATGATTGAAGGTGTTTCCAGGGTTGGTAAAGAGCTCGTGTGGGCAGCCAAACTGTCCGGCGCTGGCCTGGGAGATACGCTTTTCAGGGTTGAGATTCCTTCTGCTGCGTCTTCGCTTGCAGCCGCCGCGGCAGTGGCTTTCGAAGTGAGTTTGGGTGAGTTTGCAGCCACAACAACCGTGTACACACCCTCGTACACCACTCTTCCCCTCGCGGTCTACACGATGTTTGATCTAAGGCTTCAACACGCCGCATCCGCGCTTAGTTTAATACTACTCGTCATAGCAGCGATCGCGAACTACACTGTAATCAGAGGAGCAGGTTTACTTGGAGGTAAAAGTTGAACAGCTGACCAAGACCTACAAAGGCGTCAGGGTCTTGGACAAAGTGAATCTGACGGCTCCGAGCAGTCAGATTACGGTTATCCTAGGTCCTTCTGGAAGCGGTAAAAGCACTCTTCTTAGATTGATCGCCGGCCTAGAGGAGCCCGACAGCGGGTTCCTGCGGTTCGACGGGGCTTCAAGCATCGAGCGCGCCCGTGGAAGCCGCGTCGGACTGGTTTTCCAGTCACTGGCCCTGTTCCCGAATATGAATGTTAGAGAACAACTGGCGTTCCCACTTGACGGCAAACTGAGGAAACCGGAGATAGCGTCTAGGGTGAACGAGCTTGTCAGACTAGTGAGGTTGGACGGCCTCCTAGACAGGCGGCCTGAAGAGCTGAGCGGAGGCCAACAACAAAGGCTGGCTCTCGCAAGAGCACTTGCACCGGATCCGCCGCTGCTACTTTTGGATGAGCCTTTCTCGAACCTGGACCCGAGGCTCAGAGAAGAAATGCGGTGGGAGCTGAAGAGAATCCAGTCTGAAACAGGAAAAACCATGATACATGTTACGCACGATCATTTCGAAGCGTTTTCGATCGCAGACCATCTCGCAATTTTACGAAACGGCAAAGTAGAACAGGAAGGACCACCGGACATAGTTTACGCGAAGCCTGCTTCAAGCTGGGTGGCGTGGTTTCTGGGATACAACGTAATACCATACGGCAACAGATTCGCGTGTTTCCGACCCGCCGACGCGGAACTTTCCACTGGCCACGCTCTGGAAATTAAGGGAAAGGTCTCGGCGGTTAGGAGGACTCCGACCGGAAACATCGTGAGGGTCACTTCGGAAGGCTGGGATGTCGACGTTGAATCGCAGACCCCTTTGCAACTCGGCTCCGAAGTAACTCTTTCGGTAAAGAAATTTCTGATCCTTGATAACTGACGACGACCATCGTGTTCTACTGGTTTCCGGCTCCACTTAGCTGAACAGACTCAACCAGATACTCCGATACGTATCCCTTCTGTCTGACTTGGCCCTTAACCTCGAGTTCAGTGTAAAAAAGCGGACACCGTGTAACCAGGCTCTCATATTCTCCTCCTTCTCCTATCGGACTGAAGCCGTAGCGCTTGGAAAGGTCAACAAGCTTTTCCAGATCATCCATTTCAAGTGTCCTGCCTACCCATTTACTGTCCAAACCCAGCGTATATGTTCCCGAAAGCATGAACCTGAATCCGCGTTCAAAGTACTCACGCAGCAGTCTTGTTTCGTCCTTGTGCCAGAGCGGAGAAAAACTCTTGGCTCCCACTCTCTCACATACCGAATCGAACCGAGTTCTCTGATATTCGCTCCTCACGGCTCCTGTAACAAATGAGTCAAGGCCCCAGTCCCGCATGACATGGGACAGCTGCTCGCTGAACTCGTCAACCTCTCTCTCCTTCTCTCCACTAACAGATATTCTTCTGTTGGGAACCTTGGCCGCCTGAGCCTGATAGCCAACCACGTCAAGGTTTATCGAGTGAAACATGTACGAATAGGGCTTCTCGGGGACCACAGATACAAAACCCTTCAGGCTCCATCCCTGCTCACACATCAGGTAGGCTGCATACAGAGAATCTTTACCCCCGCTCACGAGTGCAGCGAAGTCCATTCCGAGCATGCAAAACATCCTTCTTCATAAGTGCTTTCACGACTGAACTTCGATTGGACAACAGACATATTTATGACAAATATGGCTAGATGGTAATGGGTAACATACTTCTCAAAGAAGCCTCACTGATCCTGTCCCCCAAGGTTAGAAGAAACACGAATATCTACTTGGAAGACGGCGTCGTCGCACGCATAGGTGACGGCGTGCTTGCAGGCGAATCATCCGACTGGACAGTCGACTGCCATAAGAAACTGGTTGCTCCAGGCCTAGCCAACTGTCACACGCACCTGCCGATGACGCTCCTTAGAGGACTTGCCGAGGACCTTAGACTGAAGGACTGGCTCACGACAAAAATCTGGAAGCTTGAACCCAAGCTTAGACCCGAACACGTTGTAGCCGGGGCTCAAGCGGGCGCGATAGAGCTAGCGATGTGTGGTGTCACAGCCTTCGGAGACATGTACATGTACGAGAAAGAAGTGGCGGATGCAGCAACAAAGATTGGTCTGCGCATGCTGGCGTGTCCGGTTATCCTAGACACCGGTCCATGGCAACATGGTGTAGAGGAGGCCCTCGCAGAGGTTTCAGCAATCAGGAGGAGTCGCACAATGAATGTTGGTCTGGCCCCTCATTCTACATATTCATGTACCAAGGAAACCTTGCAACGAGTGGCAGACTACTCTGAGAAGCTGGACCTTAAGGTCCACATACATCTGGCTGAGACACGCTGGAGTCAGGAGCAATCCGTTCAGAGTAACGGGCTTAGAGAAACATTTTACCTCGACAGGTTGAATCTGATAGGTCCGAAACTGCTTGCGGCCCACGCTGTATGGCTCACGAAACAGGAGGCGAGTCTGCTTGGCGCTAAACGTGCATCAACTGTTTTCTGTCCGGTATCCAACATGAAACTCGCCGAAGGCGGCGTTTCACCGGTTCCCGAACTACTTGAGGCAGGTGCCCACGTCGGATTCGGTACGGATGGCTCAGCGAGCAACAACAGTCTGAATCTTCTTGAAACAGCGAAGATGGGAGCTCTGCTGATCAAACACTCTAGATGGGACGCCTCGTTGATGGCCGCGCAAACACTCTGGAAAATCATGACGGAATCGGGTTACCAGTCTCTTGGTTTTCGACCCAACGTCCTCGCTGAAGGCTCCGAGGCGGACGTAATCACCTTCGACTGCTCGCGCCCTGATACAGCCGTCTCCCCTGCTGCAGATCCCTTTGCCTCCACGGTCTACGGTGCCTCCCGTGTTGTGGACTCGTTCGTCGCCGGTGAGCCCGTGATGGTTGATGGAAAAGTTCACGGGGTTTCAGAAGAAAAAGTGTTTGAAGAATATCTGAAGGCGTCCTCGGAGATAGCCGACCTCAGCTAAGGAGTTTGGTGGCTGCTTCGCGTAGCTCCGCAGACCTCTTGGTACCAGCCGTCTCAATGTAAATTCTTATCAAAGGTTCCGTTCCAGAAGGCCTCATCAGAATCCATGATTCGTCGTCCAGCTCGAATTTCAGACCGTCCAGAGTAACAACCTTCGCAATCTTGGAGTCAGCGAACCTTTCCGGTGGGGCGGACTTGATGGTTTCAAGTCTTCTCTTTATGGATTCTGAAGCTGGAAGGTTAAACTGAAGGTAGTCGCCAAACCCGTACTCTTCGGACACTCTGGCCCACACCTCTTCCAAGCTGAGTCCCTGTTTTGAAAGCGCCTCGCAGAGAAGAGAGCAGCTCATAATTCCGTCCTTTTCAGGAGTGGACCAGCCGAAACCAATTCCTCCGCTTTCCTCAACACCCATTACAGCGCCGTTCATCAACTCCTTTGCCAGATACTTGAAACCCACTGGAGTCACAGCCGGCTCAACGCCAAACTTTCGACAGAGGGTGTCAACGCATTTAGTCACAGAGATAGAGCGAGCTATCTTCTTTCGGATACCCTTAACTCTGAAGAGGTAGTCGCCTAGCACGAGAACAAGTTTGTTAGATGGATAATGCCTGCCCTTGGCGTCTATGGCCCCAAACCTGTCTGCGTCCCCGTCGTTGGCAAGCCCGAGTTCGAATCCTCCATCCACCACTTTCCGCGCCAGCTCTCGGGTGTTCTCTTCGTTCGGTTCGGGATTAAGACCGCCGAATGCAGGGTCCGGTAGGCCGTGTATTTCCGTGACTCTGGCGCCCGCGTCGCTAAGGATTTCTGAAACGTAGCCGTATCCAGCTCCAAACATGGGGTCTACTACGACGTTCATCCCCTTAATTTCAGAAAGGTCTATGTTCTTCTTCAGGAACATGAGGTATTCAGCTCTTGGATCAAAGCCTTCGAGGTCCTTGGAGTTCACTGCAGGAGCCTTCTCAGGCAAATATTTTTCAAGCTTAGACGTAATTTCGGGAAAGGCAGGTCCACCGTAATCTGGGATAAATTTGAAACCGTTATACACGGGAGGGTTGTGGCTGGCCGTTATCTGCACAGCGCCAATAGAGTTCGTTGACACAACAGAGTATGCGACAACGGGTGTCGGAGTCGGTCGAACAGTCATGGTGACTCTGAACCCGTTGTTCGCTAACACGCTGCCCGCCACACGTGCGAATTCGCTAGAATTGCGCCTCGTATCGTATCCGACGACTACTCTACCAGCAGCATGGTTTTCTTTAAGAAACTTTGAAACCGCAACAGCAATTCTTGAGACGTTTGAAGAGTTGAAGTCAACATCCATTCTGCTCCTCCAGCCATCTGTCCCAAACTTGATCACGGTAGTTGCGCCCATAAAATCCTCTGAGAACCAGTCTGTTTCAAATTTAATTCTTTCGGGACCATTCGTCTTTGCAGCGCGCCCACAGGTATCTCAGATTATCGAACCGTCTTGGTAGCCAGCTGGGCCAATGATTGACGCATAGGAGGCTACCGTACATCTTTCACCGAGTACGCCTCCCGCTATTATTGCCTCTTGTCCCACCCAGACGCCCTTCATAAGAGAAGATTCAACAACAGTTGTCTTTTCACCCATCTTCACTTCTTCGCCTAGAGTGGCGAACCTCAAGGTGGAGCGAGCGCCCACATGTGCGCCGTCTGCGATAACCGCCGGACCCAGAAGAGAATCCATATCCTCGACTGCAGGCTCTCCTTGGAAGTAGACGCCTTTAACAACCTCCTTCCCCTCAATCTTGATCTTGGTTTCACCCGCCAACACGCTCCTCTGCGCCTTCAACAGGCCTGCAAAAGTTCCTATATCATACCAGAATCCTTCCGCAATATGGCCGTTGAGCGCGCCCTCTTTCACTAGCTGAGGGAACACGTCTCTGCTAAAGTCCACAGGCATGTTTCCACGGACCTTCTTGAGAACAGACCTGTTCAACACGTATATACCAGTGTTCACAAGGTTAGAACTTACGGTTCTGGGATTCGGCTTCTCCACGAAGCCAGTTACCCTGCTATTTTTATCCAGCAGCGCAACCCCGAATTGACTTACATCGGACACAGGGGCCAAAACCATGGTAGCCACTCTGTTTCCCTGCAGATGCTCTTTCAACACTTTCTGCAGCTGAAAATCGAAAAGTATATCTCCGCTTAAAACGACGAACACGTCGTCCAGCTCCTGTTCTATCGCCTTAACCGAGCCAGCCGTTCCAAGCGGCGTTTCCTCCTTATGGTATAGGGCTCTGATGCCGAGCTTCCTTCCGTCAGAGATTGCCGAAACGATTTTGTCCGACATATAGTTGAGTGTGAAATGGCATTCGCCTAGCCCGCTTTCTCTAACTCTGTCCAAGACATGCTCGATTATGGGCTTGTTTACTATCGGCACAAGCATCTTGGGCCTCGTATTGGTTATTGGTCTGAGTCTAGTGCTCATGCCGCCGGCAAGTATGACCACTTTGATGTGCTTGTAACTCAGTTCGATTTCTCCTCCGGCATTTTTCCTATTTCCCTCGGCCGTGTTCGGCGGTCAAACCGTATCCGGCTGCTTGCGCGCGATGTTCTTCCAAATAGACCTCTGTTCGACCCTGTGCGTCTGCAAGCGCTTGGAGTGCAGGCATATCTTTTCCTGCAACCAGGCTGAGAAGGGCTCCTCCTCCAGTGCTCACGTAGCCAAGCTCGCCAACCAGCCTCATTTTCTCCGCCAACACTCGAGTATGTCCGCCACCTATCACAGTATATATGTGTAGCTCAGATAGCATTCTAAGAACCTCCGCCGTCCCCTTCTCAAAGCCCGCTTTCTCTATGACGCCGGGGGGGCCACGCATAAACGCAGTTTTGAACCCGTTCAACTCCAGTCTGATCTGGTTGACCGTCTCTTCACCTATGTCGAGAACGCGGGTGCCTGGCGGAAGATCGTCCACCTTTGCCTCCTCTCTACGTAAATCAACCATGAAGGCACAGTCCTTCGGAAGAACAATTTTTTCCCCGTAGTCCGAAAGGATTTTCGCAGCCTGCCCCACCAGTTCTCTAGGCACGTTTTCCAAAGAGATTCTGTTACGCCTCTCCGGTTTCTGAGCCACCAGAAACACGAGTCCCACAAGACCGAACAAAATTAGTTTGTCAACCTTTGACCGGGACGCCACCATTCGCACGAGGTCGACTGCGTCTGCGACTTTCCCCCCTCCCAGCAGAAAGGCTGACGGCCTCGCCTCGTCGCCCAGGAGCTTTGAGACCGCCTCGAGCTCGGTTCTCAGCTGAAGACCCATAAACGACGGCAACCTGTACGGGAAGCCCACAAGCGAGGCGTGGTTGCGGTGACATGCTGAAAACGCCTCATTGACATATACGTCTGAGATGGACGAGAGAAACCTAACCATCTCAGAGTTCGCATGCTGAGGCGGCGCCAGATTCAAAGTCTCTTCGCTGTTAAACCTGACGTTTTCAAGAACCACAACCTCTCCAGCCTTAGCTCTCGCAACTTCTTCCTTCACTTCGTCGCCCACAAGCTTTGGAACAAACTTAACGTTTGTACCAAGCTTCTGGGACAAAACCTCCGAATGAGTTCTAAGCGAGACAAAATCGTCTGAACCTGGCTGACCCTGATGCGACAACACAATAAGCTTAGCCCCATCATTCACCAGTTTGGAAATAGTGGGAACAGAAGAGCTGATCCTTGAATCATCAAGGATTCTATGGGTTCCCGGCTCTAGCGGTGAATTGAAGTCCACTCTAATCAGAACGGTTTGACCAGAAAAACAGGCGTCCTGCACGCTGGGGACAGCACGTAGCTGGGGAATCAACGTAAACCTACCAAGTCTATCAGCTTGACTCTCTTATAGAACTGGCGCAACCCCGGCACAGAGGTCCCGGTTCCATGACCTAGGCGGCCAGATTTCAAAGAATCTGCTTTTAAATGCGTGCGTAAAACGGGATCGATGAGCCAAGAGCAGACGTCTTTTTTGAGAAGACTCAGAGCTTCCTTGTCTTCTCTATCTCTACAGCTGGATTCGTTTGTTGACGACTATCTGGCTTCGCATAGTAGCGAACTCTCCGCCGTCATCTTGTGTATTCCAGACGCCTCTGCCGTCAAGCCATCTCCCTGGAAACCCACTCTTACTCTGAGCGCAGTAGACGGCAGCTTCACCAGGAAATCTCTGGATGGAATTGAGGTAGTCGTGGTTTCGTGTTGTGCGCTCAGTTACGAGCTTGATCCTGTGTCGGGTTGGATGGAAAGATGGCCGATAGAACGGCCGTTCACAGTTACTCTGGCTGTGCCAATGTTCCGGTTCCAGGAACAGACGCACGTGGACAGCGAGCATGAGCTCTCCGGAGAATATGCATCTGAACTTATGCGTCTGCTGGAATACCTCACAGCGTTGAGGCTGACTGTCTCTTCTGACATTGTTTTACGCGACGGATCCTTTTCCTCGGACTACATCTCTTTGCTACGATCATGTTCGATGTCTCACGCTATGACAAACTCCCACCTAATTGGCTCTGAAACGGGCTCGGGCCAGATTCAACAAGGAGACTTTGAAACAGCAATCGGTGTGGAGCTTTTGGGCGAAGCCGAACACAGTTCCCAAGAGTCTGCATCATACAATCCCCCAGGAAAAGGCAATCAGATCGTATTTAGCAATGAATACCAAGAGTGGCTTCGACACCTAGAAGACGTGTACCCTAACCACGTCGAATCGTCACACGGGCGCTTAACTCTCAGCGAACTCGGGCTCTCCGCTACCAAAAGGGTGTCACACCTATTGGACCAGATCTACGCACACTACCTGAGAGAAGACAGCCATCCGATGACCTTTGACGACGGACGGCGTCAGATAACTCTCGGCCTCTCAGAAATCAGGTTGCTAACGGCTCTAACCATTACGCGTCTCGTGGGCGAATGCCGGCGAGGAGGCCGGAAGGCGTTGGCCATAGCCAAAGACTCTGCGTCAAACGTGTTTCAACAACACGTTCTGCGAGAGAAGGCTTCCGGACTACCGGACAAACTGATGTTGACACTCTTCACCTCTGTTTATAAAAGGGGCGAATACAGCGGCCCCTGGAGGACTCTGGACTTCGACCCCCTTGAACAACTGGAGACACCACGGGACCTATGTGTACCGCCGTTAGAAGGACTGTTCAAAAGATTCTATTACCGGATACCGACGGGCGATGTGCAGGCTCCGAACGTGCTCGCATGCGAACTCATCACTGGACCGCAACCCGTCCTTTCCGAAGACTCTTCAGAAATCCCTCAACTGTTCCATGTTCTACGATTAACGTCCAAACCATCCAGCTCAATACCCGAAGCAATAGGGCACCCTTTTCCATTATTCGAAGTTGACAAACTGGCCAAACAGAGAGTCAGAGAGGGAGAGCTTGTCGTAGAAGGCTACGCTCCTCTCATCCGCCTTGACCAGAAAATGGCCGAGTACATTCGTGCACTGAAATCCTTTAGGGCTCAAAGAGAAGAGCACGAACGTCAGAGGCGAAATCAGAAATGACAGAGGAGCCGCTAACCGACTTAAACGGCCGCATTAGAGCGAGGCTGGAAAGAGTGGATCTTGCCCCGATAGAGTTTGAAAGGTATAAGGCAATCCACTACGTGGGCTTAGGCGTTGCGGAATATGACCTGGATGTTATGCGTTTCCTTAAACCCGGTTCCTTTTTTGCTGTTCCCAATTTCAGAGGAAATGCAGAGGATAGATTCAGCCTGTTTGAGCTTGTTGACTTTAGACCCGTACACTTTGGCGCGCTTGCGGTCACAGGTGAAACCCTTCCAGACGTGAGGAGAGAAGTGCTAGAAAAGGTGAGCGAAGAATGGTATCTCGGCTCCACGTCAGCTTACATAGCTCTACGCGGCAATCAGCTCAACTACGAACTCGTTACCACCGGAGAAAGCTACTCGTTTGAAGAATCGTGGAGCTACCCGCTGATCGGTGGAAAAGTCAGCTTTCTTACTGCGGACGCGTGTTCCAGATTCATAAATGGCACACTTCCACCCAGCATCCCCGAGATGTGTAAGCTGGTATCGCAGTCTCAGGTAGGGGTGAGGCTTGATCTGGCGAGACTTGCCGAATACCACGTCGGCATATTTGCGTATACCGGCGGCGGCAAATCCAACCTTGTTTCTCATATTGTTCGCGAACTGGTCCTGAACAAACCAGACATGACCGCCGTGATCTACGATATGGCGGGAGAATACGCGGTTAACTTGGCGGACTTGATGCTCAACAAGACCCTTTCACCCCTGCTCGTACTTGAGGAACCCGTCGACTCTCCTAGGCATCTTGCCTCTAGACTCGCGTTGCCCGCGGCTCTAACTGCAGAACTGAATGATCAGGTCATGGAAAAGTTTGCGTCAATCCTAATTGAACGAGGACATGTGAGGCATACTGCGAAAAGAGACTTCTATGTTACACCAGAACGGGTTCCGGTGACCTATGAGGACATCTTATCGGTCATTGAAGAAAAGATTTCATACTATACCCAAAAAGAAGTTGCTGCCAGCCGCATAATGATGGAATACGTAAGGTCCAAGCTGTTTGAGTACATGGTAGAAAATTCCATTCAGCCAGAGCGGACGGTATCTCCCGAATTTGAGAAGTTCCTCACAGATTTGTCATCGTCCAACCAGCACAGAACCGTGGCCGCCCTGGCAACCGAGCTCAGACAACTCGTAGCAATCGCACAATACTCACCCACCCGGGTCCAGAAACAGGATCTGAGCGGCGTCACTGACACAGAGCTAATCGAATGGATAAACTCCGGACAAGAACACAGGCTCATCATAATATCATTCGTAGAACCTCAAAGGCTCAAAAGGTTCGCCGCAGACATATCTTCTCGTCTTCTGCGGCTCAGAAAGACACGGTACACTCGACACCCCCTTGTTCTTTCAGTGTTTGACGAAGCCCAAGAGATAATACCGCGAGAAACCCGTGACGACGACTCTTCAAGAAACTCCAGCTTTGCGGTAGAGCAACTCCTCAGACAGGGCAGAAAATATGGTCTTGGAGGCCTGATAGCCACTCAGCGGCTGGCATATCTGAACACCAACGTGTTGCAGCAGATTCACACATATTTTGTGGGAACGCTGCCTAGGCCATATGACAGAACCACAATCAGCGACCAGTTCGCGGTCGACCCCTCCATAGTTGACCGGACTCTTATGTTGAAACCGGGAGAATGGCTGCTTTCCAGCTATACGGCGACCGGGGTGAGGAGCATACCGCTGTTTGTGAGCGCACCAAACAACGAACACCTGATTTCGGAAACATTCAAAAGCCTGCCTAATGCTTAACCATGTTTTGCCCTGTCCTTTTTATAAAATGGATATGTGTAATGCGGTTAAGGATTTGAGGCTCGCGAAACTCTACACAAGCAGGCAGAGATGCATGTTCGAATTCAGCACATGCACAATATACGTGGCCCATGGGGGATCCTCGGTGCAGGCTCAGAAAGAGATCAACCCCGTTCAAACTGGCATCCAACAGGCTTCAGCTGTCCCTGATGCCCCAACCCAGGTCCACGCCGACTCTGCCACAGTGGAAGTTGAGTGTGAATTCTTTTCCGCTGACATGTGCACAGTATTGGAAAGAAAGCTTACGAATGCGGAGATCCTTAGATGCTCAAGGCATTACGACGTCTGCCCCTTCAGAGAAAGGGCTCTTAAGAAGGCAAACTCACCTGTCTCAAAAACACTGCCAGAATTCAGGCGCGGTGTTTAACAGGCGCGTCATATAAGGTGAGAACTGTCCTTTACATTGACACTGCGTAGCTCCTTATGTTTGCGAAGCACCAGCAGGGTCTGAGTACCGTTGACTCCGTTTAGCATCCCGATTTTATCCAAAAGCAGGCTGAGGTCGGCTCTGTTTCTTACGTTGACCTTTGCAAGCGCGTAGTGTTCTCCGGTCACATCATAGAGTTCGACAACTTCATCCATTTCCTTAAGCTTGAATAATACGCTTTCAGCTCTCTTGGGATCTGCCTGAATCAATATAAAGGCGGACAGGTCGAGTCCAACCTTCTCGGCGTCGACCACAGCGGTAAAGCCAACAATTATTCCACGACGCATCATGCTGTTTACGCGCGAATACACCGTGGACTCGCTCACCCCAAGCTCTTTAGCTAGATGAGAGTAAGGCATCCTCCCGTCGTGCTGAAGCAGCCTAAGAAGCTCCACGTCGAGGCCATCCAGCGCGTAAACGTCCTTATTAGGGCGCTCCATCTGACGGCAAAACAACTTCAAGCTCACCTATAAGCATACGTGCCCCGAGAACAAATTTGCCTTAAACACGCAAAACTAACAGACCGAAAGATTATACTAAGAGCAAGCGGGTTAACCTTGTGCTCAACGAATTCGACAGGAAACTTCTCGCCAAGCTTCAGACGAATGCGCGCGTAACCAACAGAGAGCTCGCCAAAGAGCTGGGCGTGTCTTCGGTGACAGTTGCCAAGCACCTTCAGAAACTGGAGAGAGAAGGGTACATTCAGAAGTACATCGCAGTCCTGAGCCCCGATAAACTAGGATACAGCATAGAAGCGGCCGTAGAAGTGAGTGTTGTGGGAGGGCATATTGTGGAAATAGAGCAGGAGCTTTCAAGGTACCCTAACGTCTACGCCGTGTATGATGTCACAGGTGAAACCGACGTCCTACTGCTTACGAGGTTTCGCACAAGAGAAGATCTTAGCAGTTTTGTAAAGAAGGTGCTCGGGATGCCGAACGTTGTGCGAACCAACACCAGACTCATCCTCACCACAGTCAAAAGAAGTCTGGAAACCCCATTGGACGAATTGACTCCTGAACAGAGTGTCTAAGTTTGTGAGATGAGGTCTCGGATAATAGAGTTTGCTTTGGCAGGATCCGCTCTTCCACGCGTCTTCTTCATCATCTGCCCGACCAAGAAATTGAGAGCCTCCGGATTCTTCTTCGCGTCGGAAACTGCTTCCGGATTTTCATCTATCACTTCCTTTGCCAGCCTGAGTATTTCGTTATCGTCTGAAATACGGATCAGGCCCATTCTTCGCACGACCTCAAGTGGCGTCTCACCGGTTTCAGAAGACTCCATGACAATCTTCTTTCCTATCTTCCCGCTTATCGTTCCATCGTCTATCATCCTGAGAAGATCCGCAAGGTGTTTCGGAGTGAATTTAAGCTCCTGTGCCTGTATGCCTCGTTCGTTAAGCTGCCTCATTACCTCTGCCTGTATCCAGTTTGAAACAGGCTTAGGGGTGGGATAAATCGAAACCGTTTCCTCAAAATAGTCAGCAAGGGCCTTGTCAAGCACCAGCACACGCGACTCGTACAGGCTCAGGCCATACTGAGTGACGAACCTTTTGACACGGGCTGAAGGCAATTCGGGCATAGATTCTTTAACAGACTCCAGCATTTCCTCCGTGACTTCTACAACGGGTATGTCTGGCTCAGGCATGTACCTGTAGTCCTGGTCGTATTCCTTTGCACGGGAGGGAATCGTGATGCCTTTGGTTTCAAGCCAGTGCCTTGTTTCCCTAGGCACTTTGCCTCCGTTTCTAAGAAGATTCAGCTGCCTAGCCTTCTCATACTCCAACGCCCTTTCGATTTCCTTGTATGAACTCACGTTTTTGACCTCCACTCTTTCTCCCCCGTTAACCGAGATGTTCGCGTCTGCACGCATAGCCGCCTCTCTTGAAGTGTCGCTGACATTCAGGTGTTCCAGAACGCTTCTTAAAGAAGCCACAAAATCTCTGGCTTCGGACGGGTCGCTCATATCGGGCTCCGTAACTATTTCCAAAAGACCCATTCCGGCGCGGTTATAGTCCACCAAAACATACGGTGATGCTCCTAGCCCAAACGGATGCTCCAGTCTGGCAGGGTCCTCCTCGATCTGGATGCGCCTTATCCTGACGGTTCTTTCAGAGTTTTTGTGCCAGAAGACAAGTTTCCCTTCTTCCGCTATCGGAATCCCCCCGGCCATCGAATACTGCGATATCTGGAAGTTCTTCGTCATGTCTGGATAAAAGTAGTTTTTGCGCACAAAGTTGAACCTGCGGTTTATTCTGCATTCAAGGGCAAGGGCGACGGCTATCGCCTGAAAGACAGCCTGTGAATTCAATACAGGAAGTGAACCCGGTAGTCCCAGGCATACGGGGCAAACGACCGTGTTCGGCTCATCTGCTACATGAGCAGTGCTACACGAGCAGAAGAGCTTGGTCTTCAGTCTGTTGAGTTCAACATGAACCTCTAAGCCTATCTTTGCATCAGATCCAGCACTTTCTCCCATTGTATGGAAGCCCCCGTCGAATACAACCTTCTCCCCTTATAGGCAGTCGCGTAGCGCATTGGATTGGTCAGGGCTGACGGCAGATGTTTCAGCATATCTGAAGCGACCAAGTGTTCCCCGATGCTCGCGTATTCAGCGAGCCCAGCCAAACCTAGCGCGTAGACGGCGACGGCCGCGGAATCAGTTGGCGTAAGTCCTTTCGCCTTGAGCGCCGCCGTCACCCCTGTCAGCACGTCGCCGGTGCCTGCTACAGCCATAGCTGGTACGCCCGACGCGCTCAGCCTTACCTGATGTGCTGATGCCACAATGTCGCAGTAGCCCTTTAGAAGTATGGTAAACCCTGTCTTTCGCGCAAAATCCAGAACCGATTTTATCCTCTCGAAGAGGTCGAGAGAAGGAAGAGAACCGGTGAGCGCCTTAAACTCGTTTGCATGAGGAGTGAAAATGTATTCATTTTCCGGCAGTCTGCCTGCTTTGAGAAGGTCGGAAGCGCTTCTGATCGCGTCAGCGTCAACTATAACAGGCTTACCTGCTTTGGAAGCATATTCCAACAGAATTCTGACTCCGGCGGTAACATCGTCCGAGTAAGTGAGCCCAGGCCCTACTGCAACAGCGTCGCATTTGGAAAGCATCTTCACAGCCTTTTCGGCCGCAGACGCGCTGAAGCTCTGTCCTTCATATTTAAGACAAATAAGCTCCGGTAAAATCGTGCGGGCCGCTGCTACTGTTGAACCGGTTGACATCAGGTACACCAAGTCAGCGCCCGCCCTGAAAGCACCGCTGCAGGTGAGTATTGCCGCCCCAGTGTACTCTTCGGATCCCGCGACAACCAGAACCCTTCCAGCGTCTCCTTTCTTGGACAAAGGAGCTCTACGTGGAACCTTCGCTGCTACATCTCCAGGCCCAACGAAAAGAGAAGCCTCCAGAGGTATGCCTATGTCGGCGACAACGACTTCCACCCCGGGGTCGAGCGCCTCAAGGCACTTCTTGCGCGCGTGCATGGTTACAACAACGTCTGGTTTCACAGCGTTAGCAGGCCGCGCGGCCTGATCAGCAACATATCCAGTGGGTATGTCAATGGACACCTTCCACGCTTTGGTCTCGTTAAATTTGGCGACAGCGCCCGAGTACGGCTCTACGAGTGGAGGTCTGAAACCGGTTCCGAGCATCCCGTCAACCACCACATCCGTGGGGTCAACATGTTCCTGTAAGCTGCATATTCTTACCGTGTTAAGACTCTGCAGGGTTTCAAAATGCCTTGAAACATCCTCCCGCCCACCGCTTGATTCTTCCACGCAGATGACAGTGACATGGTGACGCAGGGTGGACAGGTGTCTTGCAGCCACATATGCGTCGCCGGCTTTCCCGCCTTTACCCGCAAAGACGGTTACAGAGGAGTCTGGCTTCCTTTCATGCACTAGTCTTGCGACAGCTGCGCCAGCGTTCTCCATGAGTAGAAAGCCTGATATCCCTAGCGCAGCGGAATTATCCTCGAGCGCCCTCATCTCGGAAACAGTAATCGTCTTCAAACGGGTCTGCCCCACGGGTCAACCGAGACGCATTCGGCCACCTTGGCGTCTTCAAGCATCTTTGCAAGTCTGAACAGAGTCGGCTCACCTTTTCTTTGAGCCATAAACTGAACGGCCAGCGGGAGTGTACATCCCTGATATGCCGTTGTGCCGCAGGGCACGGATAAGGCGGGCGCCCCGACTAGGTTTGCGGGGACTGTGAAAACATCTGTAAGATACATGGTAAGGGGGTCAAGCATCCTTTCACCCAGTCTGAAGGCGGGTGTGGCAGCGGTAGGTAACAGGAGTGCATCGAACTTCCCGAAAACCCTGTCATAGGCCTGGATCAGAAGTGTCCGGAACCGGGCGGCCGCATCATAGTACATGTCATAGAAGCCAGCGCTTAGAGCGAACGCGCCCATCAGGATTCTGCGTTTAACTTCTTGCCCAAAGAGTGAACGCACAAGAGGATATTCTTCCTCCCATCCGTTTTGGAAAGTCGGGTGGACACCGTATCTCACCCCGTCGAATCTCGCAAGATTGGTTGACGCCTCACTCATCGCTATCAAATAGTATGCTGGCAAACATTTATCAAAGTACGGGAGATCAACTTCTTCAACCGTGCACCCCAAACTCTTCAAACGGTCAGCCACGTCGAGAAGACGCTTGGAAACAGCGGGCTCCACACCTTCAGAGAACGCTTGCTTCGCCAAACCCACTCTTGGTCGCTCCGGCGCACCTCTGTCACGGTTGGCTTCTATGTCAAAGGTGGTTCCGTCACGTCCATCCAAACCGGCCGAGGCATAATAGACCTCTCTAAGGTCTTCCACACAACGTGCGAAGAATCCTATCTGTTCGATACTGTTTGAAAATGCGATCAACCCGTATCTGCTGACAGAACCATACGTTGGTTTCAGCCCATAGACACCGGTGAAAGCGGCGGGAAGTCTGACAGATCCACCTGTATCGCTCCCCAGAGCCATGGCGCTGAGGCCTGCGGACACGGATACAGCGCTACCTCCGCTGGATCCGCCGGGAACCCGGTCCTCCGCCCACGGGTTTATACTGGGACCATAGGAGCTGTTTTCAGTGCTGCTTCCCATAGCAAACTCGTCGGTGTTTGTCATACCCACGATCACGCAGCCCTGTCGCCTCAGGCGTGCCACAACCGTTGCATCGTACGGCGAAACATAACCACGCAGGATCCTGCTTCCGGCTGTAAGCGGCAACCCTTCGACGGAGATTACGTCTTTGACTGCGAGCGTTGAACCCAGCAGAGGGCTTCTGAAACCTTCAGCCAATTTTCTGTCGATCTGCTTGGCCTGTGTTATCGCGTTTTCCGTGTCTTCATAAACATAGGAGTGTAGGATGGGGTTTAGTTTCGCACGCCTCTCCGCGTAGGCGGCCACTACATCCACACAGGTCAGGTCTCCATTTGTTATCATCTGCGAGATCTTCGATGCGGGAGCATTGATTAATTCAGACGTTTTCAAGAAGTCTACACCTTCGGAGCCTTGACATATTTTCCTTCGCTTGTCGCATTGGCCAAAACCTGTTCGCGCTGCAGCCCATCTGAGGGAATGTCCTCTCTCAGAGAGCTAACCGCCTCGGTGATCCAGTATGTTGGGGAAACATCTCCCATCTCGATTTTGCGTAGTTCATCAAAATATGAGATTATCTTGGACATATCTTTGGCGAAAAGTTCGGCTTCCTCGTCTGTCAGCTGAATCTTCAGCTGATAAGCCAGCGACTTCACTTTCCCGGAATCAATCATTTCAGCGCCAGATTTTTTTTCGGCCATGTCACGTCGCTACCATACAGCTACCGCCAAATCCTATAGGGCTATCCATGACGCTCGGCCCGTTAACCAAAGATGGAGCACGCCAAAAGTGGAAGTGTGACAGTTGCATCACCCAAAACAACCGCGTGTTTGGCCGAAGGCTTGATTTTGTTCCAGCTTATTGCCTCCTTTGGCCTCGCACCGCTCAGACTGCCGTCATATTCGGATGCAGTCGTCAAATACACGGCGTAGTCCAAGCCGTCGCGGAACTGATTCCACCAGATGGTGTGATGCTTGCTTATTCCGCCTCCGACTATGAGCGCACCAGTCTTCTTCGCGTCGAAAACCATGTCTGAGAGCTCCTTCATATCTCGGAACAAGTCCAACCCAAATTTCTTGGTTTGGGAATACATGAACGCATGTGTTCCCACAGCCCCGTCAACTATACCGGGCACGTATACTTTTACACCGGCATCGTGGGCGGCTCTGAGGATACTGTTCTGGTCCTGGCACATTCCACCCATGAGGTCTAGGAGCTCCCGGACACCCCAGGTGGACTTTATTTCGACAGCTTTGTCCAGAGCCTTGTATACGAAGCGTTCTGTGATTTGGCCATAGTCCTCCATTGGAATGAAAATGTTACCCAGCCTGTTTATTTTCGCCCGTTTGAGTTCAACGTCGTCGGCATCAAAGCTACCGAAACAGTAGCGGCCACCGTTGGCTCTTGCAATATCGTGGTCGAGCGTACCACAGGTCGTGATCACAGCATCAAACATTTTGCTTTTGATCATTTGCACGAATACACCTCTCAGACCTGTGGCGACGAGGTCCGCTGTGAAAGAAAGGAATCTCGTTGTCTGACCATCTCTTACCATTGTGTCCAAGATGTTTCTGGCATCGGAAACCATTCTTGCCCCGAATCCTCCCATCTCTCCGTATCCTTCAAGTAGCTCCGTCACGGTCATGTCTTTTCTGCACTTTATATCTGAGATTTTCTTAGCAAGAACTCTTCTTCTAAACTGAGCGGCACCTGAAGCCATTTTGCTCCAAGCAAGCTCCATTAGCCAAATAATATGCTTATCCTTGCGGTGCCAGAGGAGGCTCCCTGTTAGACGCCGTACGGCGAATCTATTTCCTCATCATCTTTGTCTGAATTTTTGGACCAGGACTCGGGTAGCTTAAGACTGGTTCTGGGAACCATCTGATCCTTCAGGCTCTTATCCACGTAAATCTGGCATCCGGCTCTGAGGGCTATAGCCACCGAATCGGAAGGCCTTGCGTCGATTTTTACATCCTTGCCGCTGCTCAGGCTTCTAAGATGTATTGTAGCGGTGTAAACCGCGTCTATAAGGCAGTCAATAGTCACCCGCTCAATTTCATACTGGAGCTTGTCAATCAGGTTCACTACAAGGTCGTGTGTGATTGGGCGCTGAGCCTTGATGCCGTTGAGCGCCATATCGATCGAAATTGCTTCTGGCTCGCCTATGGTTATTGGCAACACCAAGTCGTTCGCCTGGCAGCCCAAGAACAGAACATAGTTCGCGTCTGCGTCTTGGACTTCCAGATCGTGGCTACGTCCGGGAACCTTGCCGACACCCAGCACCTTAGTCAAAAGCTGGTCCTTTTCGGCGGCCACTCAAATCATCTTCTACTCTATTACTGGTAGCGTGATATATGTTTTAAACGTGGCGACCCCCTCAAAATCGGTCTGCGTCAGCGAAGAGTGCAAAACAAATATTGCGACCCCAACACATGCCGGGTAGATCAACTTGGCGTTGCAACCGCATTTGATGGTGCGAGCGGAAGACGTTGGACAGTGTGTGCTGATACCAGGCGACCCCAAACGAGTGTCACTGATGTCAGAGCACCTTGAGGACGCGAAAAAAGTAGGTGAAAACAGACAGTTCGTGTCTTACACCGGCCACTATAGCGGAGTGAAAACATCGATTGTCAGCTCCGGCATAGGGGTTCCGGCCATGCTCATCACCTGCGAAGAACTGTACAGGTGTGGGTGCAAGGTGTTTGTGCGTGTCGGTACCACCGGCGGCCTGCGGAAGGGCGTAGATGTGGGAGACCTGGTGGTGGCCAATGCGGCGGTCAGGACAGACGGCGGAACCCAAGCTTACGCGCCTATGGACTACCCTGCGGTAGCAGACAGGGCCCTGACCACACTTCTGGTACAGGAATGCGAGAAAGCCGGTGTAAAGGTGGCGGAAGGGATAGTGTGGACCAGCGACGCCTACTATGCCGAAAACCTCGATAAGGCAAAGCATTGGAGTGCTCTCGGCGCTGTTTCAGTTGAAATGGAATGTTCCGGTCTATTTGTTTTCTCAACAATCAAATCTGTTAAGGCGGGAGCGATACTGGTTGCGGACGGCAACCTGATATACGGTTCCAAGAGATCGGAGCAATCTATGGACAAAGCCTACGCAGACCAGGTTATCGAGTCACTTCACAAGGCCACTGAAATCGCTTTGCGCGCAGCCACGGAAAGACTGCGTGGTCTTGGATAGGATTGCACGAAGAGCTGTTCCACAAAATCACAACTCTTTTAAGCATTCTCTGCGCGTTTAAAAAAGGAGGCAATCGATCCTAGGTGGAAGTCGTAAAACCCCGTACGGAACACGGGGGGTTTCTTCCAAGAGCATTCTTCATGACAAAGGGCAAAGCAGCAAGCGACATATCGCCGTTAAACGCATTCGACGAAGCCCTGATTCAAGCAGGAATAACACAGTGTAACATTGTTTCCGTTTCAAGTATTTTGCCACCCGACGCCAAAGAAGTGACGCCTGTCCCAATAACCCCTGGCACGATAACGTTCGCAGTCCTAGCCAGAATGGACGGAGGAAGCAGAGAGACGATTGGTTCAGGGGTAGCGTACGCGAGATGCTATTCTCCGCTTAGCGGCGGATACGGCTTGGTTGCAGAAGCCCACGGCTACAAAGACGAAAGGGCCCTGAAAGCCGAACTCAAGTACAAACTGGAGCAGATGGCCAAGGTCAGGGGCCTCGACATAAGGGAAATCAAATACATGGTAGAGTCTATGGAAGTGCCACGGGGCAAAGACGGCTGCGTGATCACCACCCTGGTGTATCTTCCATGGGATCCGAGCGAATCGCTTGGAAGAGTGTTTGATACAACTCAGTTGCAGACCCAGTCGCAAGCAAGCTAAGGTAAACCCAGCAGAAAGCCCCGCTCGCAGAACAGGCGGCCCGGCCGGTCGAGCACGCTTATATAAGCTGTCCAAGTGCTGCGTGCAAGAAACATGGATCTAGAGCAGAGGGTCGAACTTGTATGTAGAAGGCCCACGGAGGAAGTTCTTACAGTAGAAGAGCTTCGGACTCTTCTGCAAGCCAAGAATACACCAGTTGCCTACAATGGTTTCGAACCAAGCGGACTGATGCACCTCGGAACTGGACTTGCCACAGCACTTAAGGTGAAGGACTTCACAAGCGCCGGAATCAAATTCAAAATCCTCTTGGCAACGTGGCACGCCTGGCTGAACAACAAGATGGGCGGCGACATGGAGAAGATACGCATGGCCGCACACTACTTCATAGAAGGCTGGACATCTCTCGGAGTTGATCCTTCAAACGTCGAGTTCGTGATGAGTGACGACCTGATAAATCAACCCGGATACTGGACAACGCTCCTTCGGATATCCGAAAAAGTTACTTTGGCCAACGTAACCCGAGCGCTCCCCATAATGGGTCGTAAGCAGGGTGAGGCGCACAAGTTCGGCGCCTACCTGTACCCGCTGATGCAGGTGACAGACATATTTCAGCTTAAAGCTGACATCACCCAGCTCGGGATGGACCAACGCAAAGCCAACATCATCGCTAAGGAAGTCGGCCCCTCACTGGGGTTCTGGTCTCCTGTAGCAGTCCACCACCACCTGCTTTCCGGTCTGACCGGTCCATCCAAAATGGACTTCGACACTGACCCCGTGCTCGACAGACAGATCTCCTCCAAGATGGCCAAAAGCAGGCCGGATTCCGCGATATTCATACACGATTCCGAAGAAGATCTCCGAGCAAAAATAAAGAAGGCGTATTGCCCTGAGCGCGTCGTCGACGACAACCCCATAATCGACTACGCCCAAAACCTGATTCTCAGAACAGACACTGAACTCATGGCAGTCAACCGCCCTTCTTCGAAGGGGGGACCACTTGAAGTGACGCTTGCCGAACTCAAGAACCTTTACTCAAAAGGTGAAATACATCCACTGGACCTCAAAGAAGCTGTGGCTGACTGCTTGGTGAGGCTGCTCGAACCAGCCAGGAAAGCCTTCAAGGGAAAGGAAGAAAGGCTTCAACAGTTTGCTCCAAAATAGAAAGGCTATCAACATGGTTTCGGTGTTCCCAGTGTCAGGTTTAAGTAACACACACCAGACGGGGTATCGGCAACATGGTTAGCAAAACTCCCATCGAAGTGGGTCTCGCTGTATTGGCATTCGTGCCCTTCGGCGCAGCCCTCGCATACTTCAGGCTGCACGGAGGAAGTACGCCTTCTGCGTACCTGAATCTAGCGCTCTTCGCATTATACGCGGTCATAGTTGGGATCATTTTCTTCGCCGAGAAAAAGTACAAGATCTTCGCGGACGAATAGCCTCATAGTATCCTATTTTTGTTGCTTGGCGCCCGGCTTTCAGGCATTTGGAGGACCGGCCGCTCATAGCTCAGCGATTCAGGGTTTCGAAACAGTCCGCCGTCCACTCAACTAGAATACTGAGAAAACAGATTGGATGTACTATTTTGCTGAAGAACGAAACCGTGCGCCACATACCGGGCACACGAAAAGCGACACCTTCCCCCGACCTATGGCCCATGTCTTAAGAGGCGCTTGTACCTCTGACCCACATCTCCTACAGCCGGCCATGGCAACAGATACCTCTGTGCGTCCCTTATCAAGTTTATCAGTGGAAGAGCCCGCTTCTTTAGGTGTGAGGCGGAAGCGAACATAAGGCTAGCCGAGTTTGACACAATGCTTTAAGCGACATTTGAAACAATTAGGCTCGAGCCTGCGTACAACCTACAGGAAACAGAGAGCGGGGTCAATGGAGAAGAAGGATGTGAAAGTTGCGGCCACGTGGACCTGAGCCCATGGGCGTATCAGAGCCCTGCGGCAAGCCAACGCTTTTAGGCACTGGCAGTTGACATGATTTGATAATGGGAAGCCCCACAGACCCTGCTTCCGAACAACTAAGACAGTTATTGAAAAACGGTTTCCTCCATGTTGACGACGAGGCGTTGGCCAGCGTTCCTGGCTTAACCCTTGGAAGAGATCTTAACGGCTCCACGTACGCGCAGGTGGCCGACAAATGTGAGCTGGCGGCCTACGCTGTGACACACGGT
>JAVZLA010000015.1:0-25309 GCA_038883995.1 Thermoprotei archaeon
CGTTTCGTCATCGACCTCTACAGGAAGAGGAATGCTTTTCCTTATCCGCCTCGGCCTTTGGGAGACGTAGAAGGAATCCACATCTTCTTCCTGCTCCCTCTTAGCTGTTATCGTCAGTGTTCTGCCGGTGGCTCTAACATTGATCTGTTCCTTGTTGAAGCCAGGAAGATCGGCTTCTACTACAAGAGATCCTGAAATCTCGTATATGTCCACTGGTGGAAGAACAAGCTCATAAAACGCGCGGGATGGACCATTTACTCCCCGGAGCAGTTCCGGATACAGGTTCCTGAGTTTGTACAAGCCTACTCCCTGCCATTTTATCGAACGTGGACTTAAAAGCGTTTCCGGCGTTCAATTGGGATTCATCTTTTTCGATTCTAATTAAGTTATGCGCCACACACAAGGCAAGTTTCCTGAGACAATTTGGTTGAAAACGGTAGTTGGGTTTCAGAACCCGATGATCTTTCGATGCGAACGACTTTAGACGGGATAGACGCGTGCCGTATGCCGTGAACTCGTCGTGTGAGCAAACATATTCCACCATCGTAGAGGATGCGGCCTAAAGACCATCCATGGAAAAATTATCTCATAGGATCGAACAAGATCATTTTGGGCTATGGAGGTTACGTCTCTTCCAACTTCGTTAAATGTGCGCCCGCACAGCGCCATAAGGTCTACGCCACCGGACAAAGGCCTACGCCAGAGAATCGAGTTTCTCGTTTCTTCTGGAAGGCTGTCGAAGAATGCGAGATGGTTTTCCAATCCGTGCATGACAAGCACATGGTAAGGTATGTATCCGCTCATCTTGCTAAGATCAAAGTCCACTCCAAATGAGACAACGCCTTCTCTGATAAGTCTTCGAAGTCGCTTGTTCACGGTACGAGGAACAAGATTCGTTTTGTTTGCTATATCATGTCCGTCGAAGTTAGGATTTCTCATCACTGCCCCAATTATGGTTACATCAAGCGAGCTGAGAGTCGCTGTCTTCGACTCCTTGGTTGCGACGAAGAGAGGTCCATTGACAGCATATTTTCCGCCCAGTTTGGCGGAGAGCTCCTTTCCATGGTTTTCGAACGATGAGGAGCTGTCGGAAACGGTTTGCAAGAGTATTTTGCCATCTAGGCCGGCTACGAGCCATCTCAGATATGGAAGAGTAGAGATCGCCGGGATGGCCTTCTCCAAGACCTCTATGTCGGTTTCACAGAAGAACACCGCGCTTTTAAAGCCTATTAAAGAAAGATTGACCTCTGTCCTAAGACCCATTATAACACCTGATTCCTCCATCTTCTTCATTCTGGAGGCCACGGCGTTTCCTGTCAAGCCTACTTCTTTTCCAAGTTTTTCTGCGGACAACTTGCCGTTCGAAGACAGAAGTTTAATCAGCTCGATGTCCACGTCGTCCATAAAGGGGGTTCGTGTCTGCGTTAACGAGGTTCGATATATTAGGTTATGGGTTCGTGATCGCAAGCATCATAAAGCTACCGTTATATTTTGCGAACATGAACTTGTGTCAACGATGGCGTGTAGATCGTGTTGATAGGTAACTGCATTTTCCCAGATCACTATCTCTATGACGTGAACACAGACACATGGGCTATGAAACTCGAGGACGACGTTTACCGGGTGGGCTTGGTTTCATTCATGGTTTACTTGTCAGGGCCGGTGTCCAAGGTGCATTTTGTGGGCGACCTTAAAGTTGCGGCACATGGAAGAAACCTGGCAACCTACGAATCATTGAAGTATTTCGGTTCTGTAAAGTCCCCTGTTGACGGGAAGATCGTTAGGCTGAACGCTAGTCTGGAGTCAGAGCCACGGTTACTGAGTTATTCGCCGTACGATGAAGGCTGGGTTGCAGAAATCGAAGCAGAGAAAACATCCCACCTGGCGTATGCGCAGTCGGTTGCCGACCTCTACGAAGCGAAGATCAGAGACCTGAAGGTCAAGTGCTATAAGTATCTGCCCGACAGGGACTTGGTGTCCATCGGGTCGGAGTGCGCGGCCACGATCGCGGCGCTTAACGACATAATGCCAGATGCCCCCGCCGGCTACGTTGTGCGCGTAGTGTCAGATGATTTGACGGCTCCGATAGAGCTCACGAGGTGGGCGGCTCAAACTGGCAACGAACTGGTAGAGTCAAGAAAAGAAGACAACCTGTTTCATATTATAGTTAGAAAAAAATAGCCGTTCAGATCCGTTCTACCGTCCACCGAGACCCTGTTTCTATCATTTTTCTATGGGCATCCTTACTAGGTTTCCCCACTCCGTCCATGAGCCGTCGTAGTTTTTGACATCTTTGTATCCCAGAAGGTACTTGAGAACGAACCAAGTGTGTGAAGACCTTTCACCTATTCTGCAGTATGTAATGACTGGCGAATCCTTTGTGACGCCTTTGGATGAATAGATCTGCTGGAGCTCCTCCGCCGACTTGAAGGTTCCGTCGTCTCTTACAGCCATGGACCAAGGAATGTTCACGGCTCCCGGTATGTGTCCGCCGCGTTGAGCATGTTCATTGGGATACTCGGGAGGCGCTGTTATTTCGCCTGTGAACTCCTTCGGACTACGGACGTCTACCAGCTTAACTTTCCGGGTTCCAGCAACTCTTCTCACATCGTCCAGGTAAACTCTTAACGATTCATCTGGTTCCTTCAGCTTAATACTTTTACTTGGATAGCTCGGCACATCTTTTGTGAAAGGCTTGTCTTCTTCTATCCACTTCTTCCGGCCTCCGTTCATGATCCGTAATTTTTCGAGTCCATAGTATTTGAAAACCCAAAAAGCGAACGCCGCAAACCAGTTGTTGTAATCACCGTACAGCACCAGCGTAGTATCTTGGTCAACACCGTTTTTCGAAAGCAGTTTTTCAGCTGCCTCTTTGCTAAGAATGTCCCTCTTGGTTGGATCGTTGATATCCTTCCTCCAGTCGAAGAGAACAGCTCCCGGAATGTGGCCCAGGTTGTAGTTCGAGGTTGGGTCGTAATCTACTTCCGCAATCCTCACCTTTGGATCATTGATGTGTTGAAGAACCCACTCTGTGTTCACTAGGACTTCTGGGTGCGCGTATCCTTTTTCCTGCATGTCACTCTTTAGGCTCACGCTCATCAGAAAATATGACCTATGTCATATTATTAATCTTTTTGGCTTTCCGGAGGTTGCCAGAAAACGTTAAAGTCATTTTAGCTGTCAGCTACAACATCGCTGGTTCACTCGAATATTCCCATATGTCGCGATGCGAAAGGATTATAAGACGCACGGGAGCCGGAGTCTTCCATGATGACACGGACCAAACCAAGAAGAGGAATCGGTACTGCAGCGATCGCTGGAATAATCGTGGTGATAATCATCATAGCAGCGGCCGGAGGATATCTATACTATACTGCAAGCACAAAGAAACCCACCACAATCACAGTACTGGTTAGTTCTGGAAGCGAAACTCAGCAATACTTGGCTATAGTTGCAAAAGACTTTGAAGCGCAACACCCAGGCGTCAAAATAACCTTCGAACCTGTAGGGTTCGGCGAACTCGTAACAACTGCGCTTGCAGCTCTCAAAGAAAAGGCGCCGTCACCAGACATAATCATGTACTATCCCTCTCAGGCCCCGGATTACGCACCTTACCTGCTCAACTTGGCGCAATATGAAACAGGATCGGGAGCGCTGATTAACGGTTCTAACATCATTAAAGGAGAAATGTACTCTGGAGGATATTTGCTCGCAACCAATGGAACCATACTCAAAACTCTCGGAGTAGTCATCCACAGCGTGTTCGGATATGTCCTGGTCTACCAGAAGAGCGTGTTCAATAACCAGACTTTGGATTCAGCCTTCCAGCAGGAATACGGCTTCGCGTTTAACCCCACAACATGGCACAACTGGACTCAGGTGCTTGATGCCGCCCAATTCATAACGGCCCACAAGGCCACGCAGTACGCCCTGCTTATGCCGGACTCCGCTCACCACGCAGACATAGACATGTGGATTTCGATGCTTTACGGCTATGGTGCCGGAAGCCCGATTACCCACATTCCTGCAAACAGCTCCCCCAACTACTGGTCTTTTCTGGCGCCAGTTAACGGCAAATGGCAGCCAACATTCAACAACTCGGTCGGCGTTCAAGCCCTAGAGATGTGGAAGCAGCTTATTCAGTTCGAACCGCCGCTTTCCGTTCAGCCAATCGGATACGACCAGCAGGAAAACTTCTTTGCAACCGGATCATATGCCATGGGAATCGCTTGGACAAGCTTCCTGCCATACTATAACAATGCAACTGTTTCCAAGGTAGCCGGCAACGTGGGGATAGCCCTCCTGCCTGGTTCTCCCACAGGATACACTGGTACAGCGCCCACTTTCCTTGGTGTCAATCCAAACAGCAAAAGCATCAAAACAGATCTCCAGTTCATCCAGTTTGCGCTTAGTAACCAGGAGTACAAGAAAGGCATAGACCAGCTGCAATATCTCCCAGGCACGTACACCGGACTCGCAGAAGCCTCTAGCAACGCGAACCTGTCGTGGGCTGGTCCATTCCTGAAATACCTGGACACAATTCAGGTTCCGCTGCAGCTGGCAGCAAGCTACTCGGTTCTTGGCTCTCTCACAGGAACACTGATACCTTACATGAACCAGCAAATCAACAACTACTTTACGGGAACAGCTACCCCTAACGCAGCACTGCAGACAGCGGCATCAGAGTGGATGAAGTATATTCAGTCGAACAACATAGTCCTCTAAACAAGTACCTCAAAGTGGTACAATGCGGGTCGATAAGCAGGCAGCGATTCTCGCGTTGCCTGCTTTTATTTATCTTTTGGCTTTCGCAGTCTATCCCATAATAGACAACGTAGTGCTCTCTTTTCAACGGCAGAACTATCTGGGAGTGATTAGTTGGGCCGGCTTGCACAACTACTTCCAGCTCGCAACTGACCCGTTTATCGCACGTGTCGTCGAAAACACAGTTCTCTACATGGTCGCTGTTCCGATTATTGACGTTGCGCTGGCAATACCTCTCGCAGTCATCCTCAAACGCGTCAACAAGACATGGGTTCTTCTGATCACGCTTCTTCCGGCCTTCATTCCTTTCGTGACGGCGTCAGTGGCGTGGCTGCTCGCCCTGAACCCATTCTATGGCGTCGCCTACTTTCTGTTCAGGACCAACCTGTTCAACACTCCATGGATGGTCGTTGTGGTCGATGTATGGGAGAGTATGCCGTTGGCCACCCTGATTATATATGCGGGTCTCAGAGCGATCCCAAAAAGCATCGAAGAAGCCTCTATGATGGATAATGTGATCGGAATAAGAAAACTTCTACAGATAGATCTACCCTACGTGTTTCCTTCCGTGTTAAACGCCTTTGTCCTGATGTTGATCTTTGCCACGTTTACATTTGATCCGATCTATGTTTTTGAAGGAGTTGTAGCGCCGCTTACGAACCTGGATTTGGCCTTCTATTCTTACAGTCAGTTCTTTAGCGGTCAGCCAGGTTACGCGGCTGTGCTAATCATAATCATGAGCCTGCTTGCTACTGCGATGTCGCTTGCCTTCATCAGGACGACAACCAGCAGAAACGCTAGGAGGATACCTGTGCCCAAGTCTGTTCCAAACAGGCAGGTACCGTATCTCGTAACGGTTGCCGTCCTATGCGTCTACTTGGTCTTCCTCTTATTCCCGTTTGCTTGGCTAATAATAGAGTCGCTGAAAACGTCTGCAGCAATCTATTATATTCCCCCTCAGCTGCTACCCAGCCCAGTTACAATTTCCCACTACGTTGGTGCCCTCTCGAACGGCGCCCCGTATCTCATTTCCAGCCTCGTCGTCGCCGCCTTCGTACTAGTTATAACAGTGGTCCTCGGAGCGCCAGCCGCCTTTTCGATGGCGCGTTACAGGTTCGGCGGCACGAAGCTCCTTGGATTCATACTTTACGTTTACTCGCTTCCAGCGGTCATATTCATGCTTCCGCTCTTCTACATAGTCTACCACTTGGGCCTGATCAACACGTGGTGGGGTCTGATAATCACGTACCCCGTGTTTGTTTTGCCGGTGGTCGTTTGGATGATGTATAACTCTTACTCCAATTTCCCGCCGTCAGTAGATGAAGCCGGTCAGATGGATGGTATGTCTAAGGTTAGAACATTCTTTAGGGTTGTTCTGCCGTTAAGCGGTGACGCTATAGGGATAGCAGCGCTTTACTCGTTCCTGATATCCTGGGGGTCCCTTGTGTTTCCGCTTGTACTCACGTATTCGCCTTTCAACATGAACTTCGCATCGCCTTCGGGCGCCCAGACATTCAGCATATTTATAGGCGGGACACTGGGCCATGAGGCCGTTCACTACGGGTCGCTTGCAGCGGCCTCGATAATCAGCGTAGTACCCGCAGCCTTATTGCTTTACGCGATGCGTTCAAGGCTGGAAAAGATCTGGAATTTGGGAGGAGGTAACAGATGAGCGAATTGCTTTGTATTGAAGGAATAGACAAGTCCTTCGGTGGAAGAGTCGTTCTTGGAATCGAAAGGTTCGTTCTGTCGGAGAATACCTACAACGTCGTGGTCGGTCCGTCGGGGTCGGGTAAGACCACGATGCTTAGGATCATTGCGGGATTAGAGCAGGCCGACAAAGGCAGACTCACCTTGGCCGGCGAAGACATTACCTCCAGACCCCCCTGGACACGGGATATAGGCCTCGTCTTCCAGAACTACGCTCTGTATCCCCACCTTTCCGTCTACGAAAACATTGCGATGCCGCTTACCGTCAAAAAGATTCCGCCCGTAGAAGTGAAAAACAAAGTCAAGCAGCTGGCTGAAGTCATGAAAATAGCCGACTACCTGGACAAGTATCCAAGGCAGATGAGTGGAGGACAGCAGCAAAGAGTCGCTCTTGCACGCGCAGTAGTAAAAGAGCCTAAGCTCCTGCTGCTCGACGAGCCTCTTTCAAACCTTGACGCCAAAGTCAGAGTTGAGCTCAGAACCTATCTCAAAGAATTTCAGAGAAAGCTGAAAATAGCCGTGCTACACGTGACACACGATCAGGGTGAGGCGATGGCGCTCGCGGACAACCTTGCTGTCATGGGAGACGGTGTGATACAGGCAGTTGGCTCACCCAGAGATATCTATGAAAATCCTCCTAACCTGTTTACAGCCTCGTTCATAGGAACCCTAAACCAGTTGGACGGAGATAAAGGTAAGTGGCCGTGGAGCGGTGTAGGAAGCTCCAAGGTAGGTGTAAGGCCAGAAAACATAGTGATCCATAAAGAAGGAAAGACTGGGCTCGTTGAGGGTAAAATCTCCACAGTTGAATTCATGGGTGATTCGGTTATGCTGTATGTTGATGTCGCGGGTCAATCTGTCAAGGTAAAGTCGGACGCCACTGTAAGCTACGAGGAGGGTCAAACAGTGTACTTGGAGTTCAAGAAGTGGTTAACTTTCTGATTGAAAGATGCGTATGGATCACTTATACCGAAACACCAGCCGAAGCTGAAGAGCACACCTAAACAACTTTCGATGTGCGGCCTCGCTTCAGTGCCTTATGAACGCTGACCGCGCGGCTAACAGGCTGTTCGAAGAATTTATTTTGGCTCCTATGCTGCGTGCACCCATGAGCAGTGAGAGCGTTGTCATCCATAAGGGCCTTGACAATGTTTACGTGTGTGAAAGCAAAATATGCTACATTGATGGCGAAAACAGCAAGCTCTACTATAGAGGTTATTCCATCGAGGATCTTGTTGCGCGCTCCGACTTTTCTCGCGTAGCCTACCTTCTTCTCAAAGAGAAGTATCCTACGAAAACCGAATCAGAGCAGTTCGCGGAGGTACTCAAGCGCTATCTGAGTCTGCCCTCGGCAGTATCCTCCTTTCTCGAGAAGAATCAAAACGACATCGACCCAATGGACTCACTACGTACTTCGGTGTCGCTACTTGGAGGCCTAAGTAAGAACAACATGAACACAGGTTCGAACTCGCTTGAACAAGAGGCGACCAGATTGGTGGGTTCTATGCCGGCGTTGGTGCCTGCGGTTTGGCGTTCCAAAAAAGGAGAAAGGCTGCTTGAACCCAGAGACGACCTCAACATATCTGCGAACTTCCTTTATCTTTTGCTGGGAAAGCCTCCAAGCGAGTATGAGGCCAAGATCATGGACACCTTTATGACACTGCATGCTGAACACGATCTGAATGCTTCTACGTTTGCGTGTATGGTTACAGCGTCAACCTTGAGCGACGTCTATTCTTCAGTTATCTCGGGTATAGGCGCACTTAAGGGTCCCCTGCACGGGGGGGCAAACGTCGCGGCTCTCAGATTTATTCGTTCGGTTGGAGACGCTAAGAACGCAGACAAAGCGGTTGAAGAAACGTTGAAGTCTGGACAAAGGATAATGGGGTTTGGTCACAGAATCTACAAAAATTATGATCCCAGGTACAAGATACTCAAAAAGATAGCTGGCGAACTCGCTGAAAGAACAGGGCGTAAGGCGCTTTTTGAAACCGCTCAGGCTATTGAAACCGCGGCGGCAGCACGTCTGCAGCAGCATGGAATATATCCGAACGTCGACTTCTACTCCGGTGTGGTGCTAAGTCTTCTTGGAATCGAACCCGAATTGTTTACTCCGGTGTTTGCGATGAGTAGAACCGTCGGATGGGTAGCTCATGTGCTGGAATACACCAAGGAGAACAGGTTGATACGTCCCAAAGCACGCTACATAGGCAGCATAGGATTAGAGGTGCCAGCATATTGAGAGTTCAGGAACTGATTTCTCGTAGACCGGTAACCGTACCGCCTGAACTTACCGTAACCAAGGCTGCTGAAACCATGGTTAAAAACGGAGTCGGCTCGCTGATTGTTGCCGTTGGCTCAAATATCTACGGGATAGTCACGGAACGCGACATTGTAAGAGCCGCGGCCTCC
This sequence comes from Thermoprotei archaeon, assembly GCA_038883995.1. Taxonomy (GTDB): domain Archaea; phylum Thermoproteota; class Thermoprotei_A; order Marsarchaeales; family Marsarchaeaceae; genus JAMDBQ01. Next base: position 8,887 of record JAVZLA010000015.1, read on the forward strand.
GGGTTGCCGTTTGAAAGTTCGATTAAGGATATCTGCACCAGGAAACTGGTTACAGTGTCTGCCACAGACGACGTGGGGAAAGCTGCCACTCTTATGGCGGCTAACAGAATACGCCATCTTGTTGTGACAGATCAGAACGGTTCTCTTCTGGGCGTGCTTTCAATCAGAGACCTGCTTGCAGAGAAACGCACTTTGGACGCAGTAGCCTCATCCTACGGCTCGGAGCCATTTCCTGGAGGAGACTGACCGCCGTTCTTTGACTCGTAAGCCACGAGACCTTTCTGCAGGGTTCTGAGCGAAAGCATAGCGCACTTCACTCTCATGGGTGTGAGCGATGGCAACCCCATCATATCCATAACATCCTTCTGGTTCATCGCAACAACCTCCTTTACACTCATACCTACCGCCTTTTCGGTCAACATGGAGGCTGAAGCCATGCTTATGGCGCAACCGCTTCCCTCGAAGGTCAGACGTTCAATCTTGTCTCCGGACAGCTTAGCGTACAAAGCTACTTTGTCGCCGCACAGGACGTTTGTATCTTCAATTTTCACCTGTGCCTCTGGGATCACGCCCTTGTTGCTTGGGTTCTGATAATGGTACAGGATGTTCTCAGCATACATTTCGCTCATTTGGCTCTCACCCGCTTAGAAAAGAGGCGGCGCACACCAATAAGTGCATCCATTAGCCTGTCTATTTCTTCCATAGTATTGTAGATGTAAAACGAAGCCCTGGTTGTAGAGTCCACGCCGAGCCATTCCATCAGCGGCTGAGCGCAATGGTGTCCGGCGCGTACTGCGATGGCGCGTTCGTCGAGAAGAGTCGCCACGTCATGTGGATGAGCACCCTCGATGTTGAAGGAAACCAGTCCTCCCCTTTTGGAGTGGTCTGATGGACCGTAATACTTGATTTTTTCATCTCCAAGTCTCTTTAGGACGTACTCAGTGAGTTTACGTTCATGGTCTTCGACTCTGCTCATTCCAAGCCGTGTTAGATAGTCCACGGCGGCGCCAAGGCCAACGGCGTCCGCGACGTTCGGGGTGCCTGCCTCAAACTTGTGAGGGACGTCATTCCAAGAAGATTCGTGCAGATGCACCTGCTTTATCATGTCGCCCCCACCGTGAAAGGGGTCGAGGTGCTCAAGAAGATCAGGCTTCGCATAAAGGCAACCAATACCCATCGGCCCAAGCATCTTATGTCCGGAGAAGGCGTAGAAGTCGGCTCCGATCTCAGACGCGCTTACAGGCATATGTGGCACAGACTGGGCGCAGTCCAGGAGAACCAGAGAACCGTTTTTATGAGCTTTATCGGTCAGATAGGAGGCCGCGTTAACTGTGCCAAGCACGTTGGACACGTGGGTGAATGTGAAGAGCTTGACCCTTTCATCGAGCTTTGATTCGAAATCTTCGATTGAGAGCTCCCCGTTTTCGGTCAGGTTTACGTACTCCAATTTCACACCATATTTTTCAAGAAACTGCCAGGGGACGATGTTGGAGTGATGTTCCATCATAGTAGTCAAAACTTTATCTCCGGGTCTAAGGACTTTGCCGAGACTGTAGGCAACGAGGTTTATCGCCTCCGTCGCACCACGCACAAAAACCAAACCCTCGGGTTTGCCTCCTATGAATCCGGCGACTTTTTCCCTCGCCCCCTCATAGAGCTCTGTGGCCTCGCCAGCAAGTTGGTATGCTCCCCTGTGCACGTTAGCGTTACTCTTTGAGTAGAAATCAACCAAGGCCTCAATCACTTGCCTGGGCTTCTGTGTGGTCGCCGCGTTGTCAAGATAAGCCAGTTTCTGTCCCCCGAATGTTCGATCGAGGACAGGGAAATCTGGCCTTACATACTCAGGTTTCAGGCTCAATTTATACTGTTAGCGCTAGGTCTACTGATTAAGGTTTCTGACCGCTTGGTGCAAACTGGGCTACGAAAGGCTAATAGGCGCTCCGCTGGGAGATTACCCGTCTAACTATGAAAAAAGTGGCGGTTGTTGGAGTCGGGCTTTCAAAATTTGGCAGACGGATGGACAAAGGTATGAACGCTCTGGCATGGGAAGCAATCTCATCGGCGCTGAAGGACGCGGGTGTAACCCAGAAGGACATAGACTTTTACAGCCTAGGCAACGCAGGAGTGTGGAGCGAAGAGCCGTTACCCGCAGTTACGGTGGGCGAATACGCTGGCCTTAACCCTGCAGGGTCGATGAGGGTGGAGGCCGCCTGTGCAACCGGAAGCGCAGCGATCAAGGTCGCCCATCAGGCCATAGCTTCCGGTTCCGCTAAAATTACCATGGCCATAGGAGTCGAAAAAATGTACAATTCACCCGTTCCCAACATTGTGGAACTCATAGGACGGGCTGGAAACTATTTCTGGGAGTTTGAAAACTTCGGCCTGACTTTCCCTGGATATTACGCGCTGTACGCTTCCGCGTATATGTCAAATTACGAGGTGAAGGAAGAAGACCTTGCGCTCGTATCTGTTAAAAACCACTACTATGGAAGCCTGAACCCGTACGCTCAGTTTCAGAAGCCAGTGTCAGTAGACGATGTGCTGAAATCCAAGTATGTGGCGTACCCGCTGAAACTCCTGGACTCTTCTCCGATAACCGACGGCGCCGCCGCCGTTGTGTTGGCTGAGGAAGAAGTTGCCCGAAAGCTCACCGACACCCCAGTGTGGATTAAAGGACAGGGGGCGGCAACAGGCTCCGCCAACTTGAGTAAAAGAAAGGACTTTCTGAGCCTGGGTGCCAGCGTGGAAGCCGCACGCCAGGCCTACACTGCGGCAGGAATAGAGAACCCGGTGGGGTTGGTTGATGTGGCTACCGTGCACGACTGTTTTACGATAGCCGAACTTCTCGCGTACGAAGATCTGGGCTTCGTAGGAAGGGGGCGGGCTGTGCAACTGCTGCGCGACCAAGCCACCTACAAGGACGGCGTGATTCCAGTCAACCTTGACGGAGGGTTAAAGGCGAAAGGCCATCCGATAGGGGCTACAGGCGTCGCCATGGCCGTGGAAGCCGTGAAGCAGCTCAGACGTCAGGCGCCTCCGGGAAGACAGGCTAACATAAAGAACGGTTTGGCGCTAACCCATAATGTCGGCGGAACTGGCCACTACGCCTACGTAACAGTGTACGGGTTAAACTAGAGGCTGATATTCGATGGCTGAATACAAGCTTCCAATCAAACTCGATGAAAAGGAAGGCCTACCTGTTTACGTCGATCAGAGGGAACTCACCCTGAAATATGAGATTCCAGTGGGCGACATCAAGCCGTTCTACGACGGCCTTTCAAAAGGAGAGGTGCTTGCGCCGAAATGTCGTAAATGCGGTAACGTGTTCTTTCCGCCTCAAAACGACTGTCCCAAATGCATGTCCTCGGAAATGGATTGGATTCCCCTCAACAGGCAGGGAGTGCTCGTTGCGGCAACCATGGTGTTTGTCAAACCCAAAAGCTTCGAGGATGAGCCATACTACGTCGTGGGCGTCGCGAAACTAGAAGGAGGAATAAGCGTTCTTGCCTCCGTCAAAACCAGCGACCCCATGTCGCTCAAAATAGGCAGAAAAGTAAACCTCATAGTCACAGCTAACAGCAAGGGAAACGCCGTTTACTCTCTTGAGCCCGTCTAACCTTTTACGTTACCTAGTGGCAGCAAACCTACTACCTTCTTAGAGATTCCTGCCGCATGAACCGCATCCACCACCTCGAAAATGTCCTTGTATGCGAACCCAGCTTCTTCGGCTACCCCTGAAAAAGAAGCCGCCCTCACTATTATCCCCCTCTTCTCCATGTCGCTTATCAGCTGTTCCCCTCTAACAGACTTTTTGGCCTTCACGCGTGACATTGTTCTTCCAGATCCGTGAGCGGTGCTACCGAACGTTTCATCGTACGCCCTGTCTGTTCCCGCAAGCAGATATGAGCCGGTTTCCATAGATCCTCCTATGATGACGGGCTGCCCGGTTTCAGAGAACACGCCTGAAAGCCCAGCTGACGGACCGAACGAACGCGTTGACCCCTTTCTGTGTACGATAACTTCCCTTGTTTCGCCTTCCACAACATGTTTCTCAGTTTTCGCTATGTTGTGTGCAACATCATACACGGTGAACATGCCAAGAGTTTCGAAATCCTTTTTGAAAACACGCTCAAACACCTCTCTTACACGGTGAACAATCACCTGCCTGTTAACGAAAGCGTTGTTCGCCGCGCACGCCATAGCTGACAAATAGTTCTCCGCTTCCCTGGATGTCAGAGGCGCGCATGCAAGGTTTCTGTCAGGCACAACAATCCCGGTTTCTTTCATCACTCGTTCGAAAACCTGCAGGTAGTCTGTTGCCACCTGGTGGCCAAACCCTCTCGATCCACAGTGAATCATGACCGTTATCTGGCCTGGCTCTTCGATGCCAAACCGCTTGGCGACGTAGCCGTCATCTGGCTCCCTAGCGTACTGTATCTCTAAATAATGGTTGCCTGACCCAAGCGTCCCCAGCTGATGCACTCCCCTCTTGTAGGCCGCATCACTTATCTTGGAGGGGTCAGCTCCAGGTAGAGCCCCATGTTCTTCTGTGCGTTCCATGTCCTCCCTTATCGCGTAACCGTTCTCCAACGCCCATTTTAGACCATTCCGCATTATTTCTTCGAAGCGTTGCCTGTTAAGAGATATGAAACCCTGTGCGCCTACGCCGGACGGCACAGACTTGAACAGCTCATTGACCAGCTCTTTGAGCTTGGGCACCACGTCTTCCCGTTTGAGACTGGTTCTGATGAGCTTCATACCACAGTTTATATCGAATCCTATTCCACCAGGGGAAACCACCCCGTCTTCCGTGCTGAAAGCAGCCACGCCTCCTATCGGGAAACCGTACCCCCAGTGGCCGTCGGGCATAACGCACACGTGATCTACTACGCCAGGAAGCGTGGCTACGTTCGTTATCTGGTCAAACACGCCCACGTCCATGGATTTCACGATATTTTCTGTTCCATATACTCTGGCCGGCACCCGCATACCGCTTTTATAGGAAGGCCCTATTTCCCAAGCGTAGTCAGCCAACTTTTTGAGCTTTACAGGAGATTCCGGGGAAGACAATGTTTCAGGTGTTTCTCGTCTTCGAGAGTTTAAGCGTTTCGAGAAAGCCCTGAACAGGGGTTTACCGGCCGTTGAAACCAGCGGCCTTTGAATAAAAGTAGTTAGCCGCCACAAGGTCCTGGTAGGCGCTTCCCACAGACTTGTAGACAACTCTCGAGCGATCCGCTAAACTGAAGCGTGAACCGACGACATCGGCGATTGGAACAATTTTAGAGCTGTCTAACAGTCCCTTCCTGAGAGATTGAACCAGGTCTCCGGACTCCGAAAGGCACGCCTCAAGGTCGTCTACCAAGACAGCTTGAGCGGAAGCCATGACTTGGTCGCCCATTTCACGGCTGTCAGGTGTATGTGCGCCAACCGAGCATACAATCTTTGCTTTCTCCGGGTAGACTTGCAGTACAGGGCTAGTGCTGTTGGTTGCCGCAACCACCACATCCGCGTTTTCAGCTGTCAGATTGCCGTCAAACGGTATTCCGTTAGCGTCACACCAGACGCGGAACCGTTTGCCGGATGCGTCTGTCTTTGAAACACAGTTCACTTTCTCTAGGTCGAATAATCTCGACATGGCCAGCGCGTGGGCTTTCGCCTGTGTCCCCGCGCCTATCAGATAAACCGAGCCGCCCCCATTAACGCTTCGCATAGCCAGACAGGTCATGATGGCCGTGCGCACCGCGGTCACGTATGAACCATCCATCAGCGCTAGCAGTTCCCCCGACATATAGTCGAACAACATTACTTTGGATCTGACGGTGGGACCTTTGGGGGACGGCGGGAACACGCCTACAACCTTGACACAGACACCCATTTGCCTGTGATAGGCGCTCATCACCCCCCACCAGACCGGTTCAGTCGACAGCACGACCCTTGGCTTAGTTACTATGGCTCTGTTGCCTTCCGCCGCCAGGGCAGAACGCATATTCTCCAGCAGTTCACTGTAGTCTAGGAGCCGGTTCAAGTCATCTTCTTCTAAGTTCAGCAACAGGTTTACGACAAGTCGGATACAGATTAACCTGTCACTTTGACCGTTCAAAGGCGGATACATTTATTTGAGAACGGCGATACTCCCAGTAAGCATGGAAAAAGTTCTGGCCGCCCTTATCGCCGCGGCGCTGATACTGTCGCTGGGGCTGAATGTATACTTCATACTACTATATGAAAGAGGAGGCGTGAGAGGAGAGTCGTTTGTTGTATGGAATGTGGAGACCAATGTTCAGCCTGGAAAATATCTTTTCTCGACCATGTTTGATACATTCAGAATGCACATTGCTCTGAGCGCGAATTCGACAATCTATGTCTATGTGATGACGCCGTCACAGTACGCGGAATTTCAGAGCACTGGTAAGCCAGTCGGCTACGTCGCCAAATATTCCGGCGACAAAATCAACGTTGAATGGAACCTGAGCACAGGCTGTGCGGGCTATCTATGGATCATCTATAACCCTCTGCCGGTGACGGTTGCCGTTAAACCTGACGTAGTGGCAACCTACAGCCCTTCTCCAAACCCAACAGGGGCATGTGCATGACAGAAAGGTAATCCTCGCCTGCCAGAACTGACGCCAAACCTCTGGCTCCAACGGTTTCTCCAGCCGTTTCAGGTTCGGCACTCTTAAAGCACAGCGTTGTGACCCGCAATATCTTAGCTTGACTAGCAGAAGAGACACAGCTCTTATCGTACTGATGTGCTCTATATGGGCGGGCAACTATTTTGCGATAAAGGGAAGCCTTAACTACGTAGACCCTGTGACCCTTTCTCTTCTCAGGGCTGTTCTGGGCGGAATAGTGGTGCTGGTTCCCGGATACAGATACATACGCGACTTGCGCAGGAAAGATTACGCTTGGCTTGCTCTTATCGGGCTGTTCAACTTTTCCCTGTTTCTTTTGGCTCTTAACCTTGGGCTGACCACCGTCAGCACTTCTGTGGCCTCCACACTTGTCTACACGCAGCCGGTAATGGTGGTTGCCCTGTCACCGCTTGTTGGGGAAAGACTCAGCGCGATACGTACAGCCGGAATAGTGTCCGCTTTTCTCGGAGTGGTCGTTGTGTTCTATCCCACATACAGTCATTCCAGCCTGACTATGGGCGACCTCCTTGAAATCGGTTCGGCCGGCTCATGGGCCACAGCCGTGCTTCTGTTTAAAAAGTGGGGGAAAGCCTATAACAGTTATCTTGTGACAGCGTTACAGTCCCTGTTCGGAGCCCTGTTTATAGCGCCGTTTTCATATTTTTACGGTGTCAGATTTGAACCTGCTCTACCGTTCTGGTTCTATTTGTCGTACAACGTTCTACTTGCCACGGCTCTTGCCTACACGCTCTACTTTCATGTTCTCACCCGCATGTCTGCTTCAACTTTTACATCGTATCTCTTCCTAGTCCCCATTCTTACCACGCTCTTTGCTTCAATAATTGATCTGTCCCTGCCACAATGGTATGAGATAGTAGGAACACTCATGGTTTCCGCCGGAATCATTTTCGCAAACTATTCACGAGGGCAGCATCGGGCCGACTCATAGCCTCAGACCAGGTCGGAGCCCGATGCGGCCATCAGCAACCAGAATCCGGCTTGCTGTGGCGCCACTTCTGAGCGCATACGGCTCGGATGACAAGGCTTAAGGAACTCTTAGAAGAAGCTTCTTAAAAGGGAGCGTTTTGGAAGAGGAGTACCCGTTAGGCCTGACCTACGACGACGTGCTTCTGATGCCTCGCAGGTCAGAGATAGAGTCACGCAGACAGGTTTCGACGTCAACCCTGTTCAGCCGACGCCTGAAACTGAAGATCCCTATCGTGTCAGCGAACATGGACACCGTCACAGAATCGATGATGGCTATATCTATGGCGAGAGCCGGAGGCATTGGCGTCATACACAGGTTCATGGACGTGTCAAAGCAGGCTGCTGAAGTCGAAAAAGTGAAGCGTGCTGAAGCATACGTCATAACCAACCCGTACACGGTAAGCGAGCAGTGCACTGTGCGGGAGGCAAGGGAACTGATGCATGACACGGGGGTTAGCGGACTTCTGGTCGTCGACAAAGACAAAAAGCTGCGCGGGATTGTTTCCAGTCGCGATGTGATTTTCTGCTTTGAAGACGACCTTCCTGTTACTCATGTCATGACTCCAAGAGACAATCTTGTCGTTGCCAAACCCGGGATAGGTTTAGAGGAAGCGTTGGAGGTTCTCAGGCAGCACAGACTGGAAAAACTTCCGCTTGTAGACGGCGAAGGCGTTCTACGAGGCTTGATCACAGCCAGAGACGTCAAACGTTCGCTTTCCTCTACTAACTCTGCGCTCGACGGGCAGGGTAGACTGCTTGTTGCAGCAGCCGTAGGCGTCAAAGGAGATTACTTTGAAAGAGCAGCCAAACTCATCGAAGCCGGAGTTGACGCGATAGTCGTGGATGTAGCCCACGGCCACTCGTCTCTTGTGCTCGACGCGGTTAAGAAAATAAAGTCAGCGTACCCGGACACCGACGTGGTAGCCGGAAACGTCGCCACAGCCGCAGGGGTGGCCGACCTGGTTGCAGCCGGAGCAGACGCCGTCAAGGTTGGAATAGGTCCCGGAGCGGCCTGCACGACCCGCGTGGTTACAGGCGCAGGGGTGCCGCAGCTCACTGCGATAAAATGGTGTTCCGAAGAGGCCTTCAAATACGGGGTTCCAATCATTGCGGATGGCGGTATAAGGAATTCCGGGGACATAACGAAGGCGCTTGCGGCAGGAGCTTCTTCTGTTATGCTGGGCAGTCTTCTGGCGGGAACAGACGAAAGCCCCGGATACTACGTTATAAGAGGAGGAATAAAATACAAGGCCTACCGTGGGATGGCGTCACTGGGAGCGAACATAAACAGAAGACTGCTGGACAAGATGGACATAGAACCAGAGGATATTGCACAAATAGTCCCAGAAGGAGTCGAATCCAGTGTACCGTACAGGGGAACAGTGTCCGAAGTGCTCTCCCAGCTCCTCGGCGGTTTACGCTCGGGTATGAGTTACTGTGGCGCCAGAACACTCGAAGAATTAAGGAAAAATGCAAGGTTTATCCGGGTCACGCAGGCGGGCTACTCTGAAAGCTATTCGAAAATGGGTGACGGAAGACTGTAAATCACATGTCTACTGACCGGACCTTTGAAAAATACATAGTGAACCCTTCAAAAGGCAGTATGTCCGCCCCTCGTTGGTACATGGAGCCGCCTTTGCGTCGGTGTTCAAAACTGCGTATCCTTTAAGTTGGCGCCGGTTCAATAAAACAGCAAGCATGTGGGCTATTTTGGGAACCGGGTCGACTTCCCAGAAAGTTGTCGCCGAGTGTAAGAAACTGGGTTTAGAGGCACGTGCTTACGCTGTGGTGGACAGGGTGGTCAACCCGAAGATAAGCCAGGAGCTTTCTCCAATATATGAGGTAGACTGCCAGGTTTACACTAGCCCTCAGGCCGCCAGACTTGTGGCCGTCCACGCGGGGAAAGCCACGCTGGAGAACCTGAGACACGTTACCGCCTACGCAATTGGCTCCGCCACATCCAGCGAAGTTTCACGTGTTATCGGGCCTCCCAAAATAATTGTGGCGCAGCCCCAGAATTCCGAGGGTCTGGTCGCAAGCCTGGGAAATACGATCTGGCGTGAGTCAGTGCTGTTTGCTTCTATGAAGAGATCTCAGGTTCTGTCGGAGCATCTGAGAAGGAACTCTTTACGCTACCACGAACCCAGACTCTACGACCTGACACTTTCGCGTGAAGAATGTCGCCGGTTTGAGCTCGATCTGAATAATGGAGTCGTGACCGGAGCAGTCTTCACCTGTTCCACAGCAGTGGGTGCGATCCCTGAAAAATCCATGCTAGCGGACTCCTTTTTGTGTGTGGCAATGGGTCAGAGAACACTTAGCGCAATACCCAGAAGCCTGAAAGCCGTCGTCCTCGAAACGCCGAGCGTTGAATCGGTTGCCCAGAAATTGGTCAACCTAAAGTTGTAGTCCACTCAAAACAACTGGTACGGCGATGGGATCCAGAAATAACTCGCAAAGCATAGGAATAGCGCTGCGATCGGAGAACTTTGCCCCGCATCTGCTAGGACCAGCCTCCGAGGCTCTGGACCGCTCGGTTATAGACACAGTATGGTTTCCGGACGTCGGATCGTATGATGCCCTTGAACTCTGCGCGTATACGCTGGGCAGAACCTCGCACGTAAAGGTGGCTACGGGTGTAATCCGTTTTTACGAGCACACCCTGGAAGGCTTAGCGAGGAGGATACGGACTTTAACTGAGGCAGGAGGAAAAAGACTTATCCTGGGGATAGGAGCAGGCCGAAAAAGCGGTCAAAGCGCGGTTGAAGAGATTGGCGCCTTTGCGAGAACACTCAAAGAAATGATAGATGACACCGGGACAAAGCTCGTGGTGTCCGCTTTAAGAAAGAGAATGACGGAGTCCGCGCTCCAACACTCCGATGGAGTCCTCTTTAACTTCTGTTATCCCCCGTATATCAGGAACTTACTTGATAAAGTTCAGCCCTCGAAGGAGAAGATCGTGGCCGGTTACGTCAAACTCTACTATTCGCGCACAAAAGAGCACGCACAGGAAATGATGCTCCAGGAATTCCAAAAATATTCGTCCATCCCCAACTATCGTTCGGCATTTGAACAGATGGGCCTCTTAGACCAGATACTTGCAAAAGAAGTGAATTCACCGAAACTGAATTCGATAAGCCTGCCCAATCCCTCCGGCACCGCGTTAGCCAACCTACTTGCGGAGATGCGTCATGCGGGCCTGAACCACGTTGTGATATATCCTTACATCGACGGCGACGATGAGTTCAAGCTCGAGGTCCTTCGCAGAATCGTGTCCGAGTGTTCGTAAACGCAGCCAGTAGCGTAGGAGTTTACATTCTGGTGAAACGCATATTCATATGTTTTCTCCGTGGCACAGTCAGGATTCCTATACGGGCGGAGGTTTCTCGTATAGGAGCCAGCGGCCGACTGGCTCTGCTCACTTCGATCTTTAAACAAAGGTTGCAGCTCCACGTGTGGGACGCCGCCGCAAAATACTTTAAGCCTAAGGGGCCACGTTAGCTGGGTCGAGTCGGTTTGTCCGTTTCAGTTATGGTTAGCGGCAACGGTGAGCTTCCCGTTGAATCTGTTTCAGCAATTAGTAAAATGTGTGAGCAGACAGGTAAATCCGCGATTTGGATAGGTGAGACAACGGTTAGGGATGCTGCTGTGATGGCCGCACTATCATGTTTTTCAACCACCAAGATCAGTGTTGGGACAAGCGTTGTTAATGTGTATACGAGGACAGCGGGGCAGCTTGCCATGATGGCTTCCACACTGAACTCTCTAAGCAAAGGCAGGTTCATACTGGGTGTGGGCACAAGCACCGAGACAATTGTAAGCGGCTGGCACGGCGTCAGCTTCCGTAGCCCCATGCAGACTATGGAAGAAGTTGTAAAACTGCTTCGCCTCTATTTCTCCGGCGAACGATTCGAGTTTAAAGGAAAGATGTATTCTCCTACAAATGCAAGGATGCGAACGGAATGGGACCAGAAACTGGCTGTTGCCGCCTTGAACCCTTCGATGGTGAGGTTGGCTGCGTCTTTAGCTGACGAAGTTGTGCTCAATCTTTACCCTCCACGCCTTCTTGGAGAAGCCAAAAAGATTGTAGAAGAACAATCAGCCAGAAACGCCAGAGGGAAACCGAAATTGGCTGCAGTCGTCTACTCTCATGTGCTTGGCCATGAAACCGGGATAGAGGCAGCCAAAGAGTTGCTGGCGTTCTATGGAAGTGCCCCCGCGTACGCGAAGCTGTTCGTAAGAGCAGGGTTTCCAGAACAGGCTTCAGAGATGCTTAGTGCTTGGAGCGCGAGGAACAGAAACGCAGCAAAGCAGGCAGTCACCCAGCAGATGATCGATGAACTCCTATACGTTGGGGACGTAAACGGACTAAAAGAACGAATCGCAGAATATTTGAGTCTAGGAGTGGACGAAGTCATAGTTGCACCGTTCCCGTTCGGAAACTATTACGAAAACATCCAAGCAGTATCTTCCGCTTGCATCCAACCCTAGGAAGCCGGAAAAAGATCCATGGCTCTAGCTGTGTCGCCGTCGCTTCGAAGAACTACCAGCCTTGTTCCTCTTTAGCAAAAATGGCTCAGGAAGCAGTTTCTTAAAAGAGATAGTTCTTTCAGCTCCTTTTTTGGTTGAAAAGTACAGGACCACGCAGTCGGGGGCCGCGAACTCTGAAACAACCTGTCTGCACGCCCCACACATCGACGTCGTATCGGCGTCGAGCGTCCCAACTGAAAGGGCCACGATTTTCATGTCAGGGCGCTCAGAAACAGCTTTGAAGACCGCGACTCTTTCCGCGCACACCGTCAAACCATAGGATGAGTTTTCGACGTTGCAGCCAGAGTACACTTCGCCGTCGTCACACAGCACCGCCGCTCCGACACGGTACCCCGAGTAAGGAGCGTAGGCGTTTTCAGCCGCCTTCCGCGCTGTGTCTGAAAGCCTTTCCTCGTCTTCCTTTTCCAAGGTCATGTGTAAAGCATCCGGCAAACCGATTTAAGCATACATGCATTGACGAGCCGCTCACCCATTCCACTTAAATGATAAACCAATTTGGGGTACTAGGCTGCCGGTGGGCACCAAGCTTCCTCAATAACACTGCAACCTGAGTCGGCTGCGTCTATAGCCCCGTCATCAAAGCTCTTTAATAATATACCTATAAAGCAGGTTCCGGGAAGCTTGACCAACTGCGTATTCTGTGGGATAGTAGAAGGATCTTTGAAATCTTACAGAGTATACGAGAACCAGAGCTGTTATGCGTTTCTGGACACGAGTCCAATAACCGTGGGGCATACGCTCGTGGTTCCCCGTGTGCACGCGTTAACGTTGCCAGATTTGGACGACAGCTCAGTGTGCTCTCTTTTCCGCACCGTGGCAAGATTGGCACCGTTTGTGGTGAAGGCAACGCAGTCAGATGGTTTCAGACTTATACAGAACAACGGCGAAGCAGCCGCCCAGGTCATAGGCCATGTTCACGTGCATATTGTACCGATGAAAAGAGGACAGAGCGGGCTGTTGAGAGGAAGACTTTCACTTTCAGACGAGCAAATGGAGTCGGTCTCCAAGGCAATCGTCAGAGAGATCGGGTCAAGTCCTGTTTGACGAGGTCTTACACAGACCGGCTGACCGCGTCGAGAACTGCTTTCACTGCGGCTTCACGAGACTGGTCATCGGAAACCTCGAACTGCAGTTCTCCTCCAGCAGCGTAATCGTGTCCTCCACCGTTGAGCGCTCGTGCAATTTTAGCGCAGTTCACGGCCGAATTGGTCCGCCTGACGCTTATCTCACGGCGTTTGATAACGACCTGTAAATCACTGGGAAACTTTTCCCTGATCATGTCACATGCGACGGTCGCTCCTAGCGGAGGCTCTCTGAATCCTACTGCCACAGTCAGAGACCCCACGCTATGCACTGAAACAGAGCGGAGAAGCTTCTCTGTTCCTTCTTTCAGTAGCCTTCTGTATTCCAGGAAGTCAGAGTAGGTTTGGGCATCCATCAGGATGCCTTTAGAGATGTTTCGAGCCAGTCTTTCAAGCTTCGTATCGCACTCAGCGGGTTCGAACATGTTGTTATAGAAATCTACAGCCGAAGCCAAAGCCTTGATCTGGTCGTTGACTTCCATGTGGAAATCGGTCGATGCGGCCGCTTCGGCGAGCATCCCACTGTATGCGTCGCCGCGACCAAACATACGATAAACAAGCTGCGCACCACACGCCTCTCGATCAGGCACCTTAACCAGGTTTACTCCGACTGACTTTATCCTTGAGAGCGCTTCTTCGCTCCAGACATGGTGATCCAGCCAGCTAACCCTGATTCCTGAAAGTATTACTTGGTTTAGGGCGGACGTCACGGAGTCAAGGTTTTCATCGTCCAACCCGAAGTCTGCAATCACCACCTCCTGGAGGCGGCCCACTGCTTTGTTCAGTGTTTGAGTGAACCTTCCAATGTTTTCTCTGCCATAGTTTACGAACGACACTTCTGAATCAGGAAAACTTCTAAGATAGATGGCTGCACTCATAAGCCCGTCCAAGTCAACTCTGTGAGCGAAGATTCCCCTCATCATATGTTAACACCTCCATAACGGGTCACCTTGATGTAAGCGTCTCGATATCAACTGGACTTACACCACTTCAACTTCAACAGTCAAGTCGCATGAACAAATTGTTCATACCGCTTAATTAAGCAGGTGATTAGGCCGCGCAGTCTACGTTGAGCACCAGTTTAGAGTTCTTAAAACCACACCCGTCCCACTTGGAGAGCAGGATTCCGCAGTTCGGATATGAAAGGTGAGCTGAACTGCTGGTTTCCCTGATAGCTCCAAAAAGCTCGGTGACAGGAGGCCAGTACAGGGTTGGTGCAGCCCTCAGGATGGAGGCTCCTCCGGAAGGAGTAAAATACGTAGTCAAAGAGCAGAGCGCAATCACTCATTCTCGCTTGGACAGCTACCAGCTTTCTCCTTTGAACTTTATCTACTGGCTGGGAGGCGCTCTTGCAGACCATTTGAATCCGCCTTCCAAACGCCAGCTTATTCACTCATTTTTCTGGAATTATTTCAGTCTCTGGAGCCCCTGGATCCACGAAAATGACAGTTCTCTCTCCCAGTACCTGAACGGCTATTTCGGTGTTGCAGGTGGCCTGCTTGAACGTACTCTAAAGCTCAGTTCTGCGCTTCTTAACGCCTCAAGTTGCAGAAAAGTCGTCGTCTGGAGTAACCACGCTAGGCAAGGGATGATTAACGATGGGGTCAGGGAGGAAAAAGTGGTGGTTATCCCGCCGCCAATGACGCAGAAAGAGGTCTCCCGCTCCGAATCGGACGCCGTGACGATAACATTTGTGGGTAGAGACTTTGAAAGAAAAGGGGGGCGCCTAGTGATTGAGGCCTTTAGAAAATTGTCTTCCACACATAATGTAAGACTGAACTACGTGGGAAGAGTGGAAGACGACGGTCTCAAAGAGTATCTTCGTTCCGATAGCAGAGTGAACTACCGGGATTTCATGGTAAACTCACTGCTTCACTCTGATGTCTTTCCTAAGACGGATTTACTGGTTTTGCCAACCAAGGCTGAAGCGTTTGGTCTAACCGTTCTGGAAGCGATGAGCTATGGTATACCTGTAGTCGCCTCTGATCTCCCTGTAATCTGTGAACTCTTGGACGGCTATAAGAACGAATGCACATTCGACAGAGCCCGGCCCAGTGAATTCTTTGAAAAGCTGGTGTATTTCGTGGAAAACCCTCATGTAAGAAATAGGGTAGGTTCCCGTCTTAAGCAGATTGTAACCGAAAGGTACTCTCCGAAAGTGGTGAACCCCATGCTTAACAGGGTTTACCATGAAAGCGTCGAGTGATAAGCCTAGTTGGGCCACTGTGCGGTAAATAAACATAGCAAATTCGAATTGCTTTGAAGTTCAGCAAAGGCACAGCCCCTAACCTCTTCTTTCCCGCAGCGACTGTTGTTCGAATCTCCTTAAGAAATCGATTTGCGCCCTTGTCGGCGCAGCCTGCGGATGAACCTTCCTGATTGTGGCGACCGCTTCTTGCGCGCTTATTCCTTTGGTTCTCATAAGATAGCAGGCGGCAACTGTAACAGATCTACCCATGCCGGCTCTACAGTGGATAAGTACATTGGAACCAGCTTCAAGGCGTTCGATCATCCATTCTAAAGCTTCGTCTATCTGCTTCAGGTCGGGTGCCTGTTTGTCTTTGACCTCGACAAACTTCGTAGCCGCTTTTCCTGCACCTTTTCTGAGCTTCGCCCCTACGCTAAGAACGGCTGAAACGTTCATCTTTTCAAGCGTCCCGGGGCTCACTCTATCTGAGCCAACCGCAACATGTTCGTCTATCCAGTCTAATCTGTGTCTACCGGTGAATATTTCGACCATCCTATAGAACTGAGATATCAAAGACATGCAATCTTCTCCGAACCGACGCGCGAGAATTAACTGGAGTTTCTATAAAGAGTTCTGTCGGCCGCACACCGGGATCGTTTGCCGGGGCACGTACAGTGAGTTGTGAAGCGTCCACACCCGTCATTTTTGAGCTTTCGACGAGGATTCGAACAGTTTTCTATTCCGAGTACTCGGCCCACGTCTTCTGCGACTCGAACACCTTAACCCTAAGCTTCAGATGCTGCATCAGAGGGCTAGAGGCCAGTTCATGATACACGAACGAGGCAATCT
Source organism: Thermoprotei archaeon (assembly GCA_038883995.1). Taxonomy (GTDB): domain Archaea; phylum Thermoproteota; class Thermoprotei_A; order Marsarchaeales; family Marsarchaeaceae; genus JAMDBQ01. Next base: position 25,176 of record JAVZLA010000015.1, read on the forward strand.
GTTCGGCTGAGGGAGGCATAAATCCGGCCGGCATAGACTCGTTCAGATACGTATGATCCAACCTTGACAGTACATCTTTTACCAGCTTTTTTACTTCCCCAAAGTCTGCAACGAACCCCATAGCCCCTATCTTG
>JAVZLA010000016.1:0-24871 GCA_038883995.1 Thermoprotei archaeon
GTCAAGTCTTCTCCTGTGTCTGATTCAATAGTGCTCGCCGACGAGTTCCTAGCCCATACCGGCGGGTCGGCGTCGAACTTCGCGTACGCAGCGCGCATGCTGGGAGCCAGCGTGTCCTTTGTGGGAGCAATAGGTAACGATCCGGCCGGCAAGTTTTTTCTGGAGGAAATCAGGTCGTATGGTATCGACGTCTCGTTCGTCCAAGTTTTGGAAGGAGAGCACACGGGTTCTGCGTCTATATGGATAGATTCAAGCGGGGAGAAGCACGGCGTTGCCTGGCGTGGTGCAAACCTGAAGCTATCGCCTAACAACGAGTGGAAGAAGTTCGATTCGGCTGACATCGTGCACTTGGCCGGGTGCACGCCGAGTGTGTGCAACTGGGTTATCGCAAACACGTCGACGATGAAGAGCTTTGACCCCGGCTCCTCTTCAAAGAAGTTTTCGCCCAAGCAGCTTGCGACGATGTGCTCCAAAAGCAAGGTGACATTCGTAACCCGGGGCGAAGTTGAAAGATGCCTTGCAGACGGTATTTCGCTCATCGAGTCAACGTTGAAAGGCGCTGGGATTCTCGTAGTTAAGAACGGGGCGCTCGGAGTGGAAGTATGGTCTCAAAGTGAAGCGTTCAAAATGAACGCTCTACCCGCCGAAGTCGTGGACACAACCGGTGCAGGAGACGCGTTCGCAGCCGCCTTTCTATACAGATACCTGGAAACAGGAGTCGTCCAAGACGCCTGCAGGTGGGCCAACGCCTGCGCGGCACTTAAGGTCGGATCACTGGGTGCGAAGTCTGGGATTCCGGACTACAAGAGGCTCCGCGGGTTTGTGGAGTCCAACGGCAGAAAGATGGTGGTTTCAGCACTCAGCCTAGAAGATTAGTTTTCCATCCTTCAGCTAAAGTTGCGCGAAAGGGCATTCCTTTCGCCTTTTAGGACAGCATCACTTGATTTATTTTACACGCTGCGACAAGGAACTGATGGGATCCATAGAAAAGGTCAGAGCTCTTGAGGTTCTTGATTCCAGGTCTAACCCAACAGTTTACGTTGAGGTGAAAACTTCCACAGGTCGAGTGGGCTTCGGTTATGCTCCGAGCGGAGCCTCCACTGGTTCACGAGAAGCGGTAGAGCTCAGGGACGGTGGAAGCAGACTCGGTGGAAAGGGTGTGCGCAAGTGCGTGAGCATAGTAAGAGAACGCATAGAGCCCGCTCTCAGAGGCATGGATGTCACAGACCAGGAATCGATCGACCACACCATGGTTGAATTGGATGGAACACCTAACCTTTCCGTCTTGGGAGCCAACACCACTACAGCGGTTTCTATAGCATGCAGCAGGGCTGCCTCCCTGGACCTGGATATGCCTCTCTACGTGTATCTTTCCCGGGGAAAAAGATGCGCCATGCCTACACCGATGTTCAACGTGATTAACGGCGGCAAACACGCAGGCAACAGTCTTGCAATTCAGGAATTCATGGTAGTTCCAGACGGCGACACGTTTTCCGACGCGCTTTGGAAAGCGTCTCAAATTTACAACGCATTGAAGCAAGTTCTCAGGGAAAAATATGGCGCAGCCTCAATTAACCTGGGAGACGAGGGCGGATTTGCTCCACCTTTTAGTAAGACGGAACAGGCTCTCAACGTGCTTGTTACAGCTGTTGAAAAATCCGGATTTGAGCTGGGTTCCGACGTTGCCTTCGCCATGGATTCAGCAGCCTCATCTTTCAGAACGAGCCGAGGATACATGTTGGATGGGTCTGAAATAAGTGGAGAACAGCTTCTGAAATTTTATACCGACCTTTGCTCAAAGTATCCGATCGTTTCAGTGGAGGACCCTTTTCACGAAGACGACTGGGAGATGTTCAGGGCGGCCACGAACGAGCTAAAACACATCAGAATCATCGGGGACGACGTGTTTGTAACGGACCCCAACACAATTCGGAAAGGGTTCGGTGAAGGAGTGGCCGATGGCTCCATCATAAAGGTGAACCAGGCCGGAACCCTGACAAAAGCACTGGAGGCCATGCGAGTCTGTTCTGAAGCTGGCAAACTGGCTGTGGTCAGCCATAGAAGCGGGGAGACTACGGATACCTTTATAGCGCATCTGGCTGTCGCTCGCACAGCCGAAGCCATCAAAAGCGGCGCACCCGCCAGAGGTGAGAGGGTGGCGAAATACAACGAGCTTCTAAGGGTTGAAGCCGAGGGTGTAACATTCTTTCATGGGTTAAAGCCCTTCAAAATGTAGCCGGCTAGGGTGGGATAAAAAATAGAACTCGTTGGCAGCGGGCCTGAGGAAGTAGTGGTGGCCGAAAGGCTTTCCAAGCTTTACGGCAGCTTTCAGGCTGTCAGAAACGTCTCGTTCCGCGTGAGGAGCGGGACAGCCTTCGGTCTCATAGGCCCAAACGGGGCTGGCAAAACAACCGTGCTCAGAATGGTTTCTGGCCTGATAAAGCCCACCGACGGCTCGGTAAAGGTTCTCGGGAGGGACCCTGCTTCCAAGGAGGCGCGGACTAGGATGAGCATACTTCCAGAAGAGGCCGGCGTGTATGAAAAGCTCACAGTCTATGAAAGCATCTACTACTATGGGCTTCTGAGAGGCCTCGGCCCCGCGGCCGCGAAAAGCGGGGCTGAAAAGCTGATAGCGGAGCTGGGCTTGCAGGATAAACACGATGAAATGGGCTCTCGGCTGAGCAAAGGTTTGAAACGTAAGACACTTCTCGCCATGTGCCTAGTCAACAACCCAGACCTGCTTGTACTAGATGAACCCACTGACGGACTTGACCTGAGATCTGCGACCTCAGTCAGATCGAAACTGATCGAACTTGTGTCGAAGGGCAAAACCCTTGTCATAACCTCTCACAACCTGCGGGAAATAGCAGATGTAGCGCAAGAGATAGCCGTGATAGACAGGGGCACCATTGTAGCCAGCGGCTCGCCTTCACAGATCCTGTCTGCTTCAGGCTACAGGTCCCTGGAAGAATTTTTCCTAACGGTAACCCATGAGGATGAGGAGCAGTGAGTGGCTGGACCGTTCTTTTCAGAAAAGATCTGAAAGAACTGTACAGAAACAAGCGGGCGCTCGCACTGGTTACTCTGATGCCTCTACTGCTGTTCGCAGGAATAGGTGTGCTGAGCAACCTTTCGCTCACCAGAACTCCGACCGTTGTGATTTCAGTGAACCAGGATGTAGGCGTAGGTAACAGTGTCTACGGCACCAAGTTGACTGAGCTGATCAACGCGTACGGGCAGGCAATAGACATGGTGCTGGTTCCAGCCAACAACTTTTCGATCGGAAAACAGTACGTCAACGACGGAAAGGCGGCTCTGGCCTTCTTTATTCCTCAAAACTTCAGTGAGTCACTGAACTCAACCACGGGCACAACGTACGTGGAAGTGTACTATAATCCTTCTAACACCAAGGCTCAGGTAGCTGACCAGATAGTTTCTACGGCTGTGGCCCAGATTTCCTCGCAGGTAACACTTCAGAGAGTAAGCTCAGTTGTGAAGGGGAACGCCTCGAACATACTGAACCCCATTCAAGAATACGTTTCCACAGAGAAAACCGGCGGAGGCGGGCTCGGAACGCTTGCGGGTTCACCTTACGCCGGAATGCTTCCTGCGCTGATAGTGCTGCTTTCAGTGGAAACCAATCTGGGTCTGATCGTGGACAGCCTGATAGGTGAAAAAGAAAGGAAGACGCTTGAAATGCTGATGGCTACCCCAGTCGGCCGCTGGAACATAATAGTTGGGAAAACCGGGGCCGTGCTAGTGATATCGCTTTTTTCGGCGATAGGAACGCTTCTGGGCCTGCTCATAGAAGTGTCGCTTACGTTCAGCGGGCTGGCTGCGTCGATAACTCCAACCAACATAGGTCTCACGCCTTTTGAGGCTGCGGCGGTAATAGGGGTGCTTGCTGCAACGGTGACTGTGACACAGCTTCTTACAGCCGCAATGAGCGCCTACGCTACGAACACTAAGGAGGCCAACGCGAGCATAGGGCTGGTTATGGCTCTGCCGCTGGTCACCCTGTATCCTCTGCTTTTCTCGTCTCTGCAATCCCTCCCCTTACTGGCAAGGGGATTCATGCTTTTGTTCCCGTTCACGTACAGCTATCTCCTGTTGAACTCTGTCTTGATAGGGCCTGTTAACGCACTGGACGCCGTATACATCGTCGTGTTGCTGGCTTTTGCGCTCACATTACTTTGGATAACAGTTCGCCTGTATGGGCGTGAATCCGTCATAGTTGGCGGCACACGGAGGACGCGTAGAAAGAAGAGCGGGCCTCAGCTACCCCAGAGTTCAAATCATCTGCTCAGTGGACATGACTCTGCATCACAGGCCCAGTTCAGAGAACCGTCTGTCCGCCAAGATGCCTGACCTTTTAAACACAGGGACGCGGCCGCGATGTTTGATCGAATTCTACGCGTGTATTTCAATAGTGTCGCCGTCCCTTAAAACATGGTTGAGCCCAACTTTTGCCCCCTGAAACCGAACCGAATTCCCCCAGACTCTTGCGTAGTCGAAGGTTGAAAGCATAGAGGTATGTATGGCTCTCACAACCGATTCAACAGTGTCTCCGTCGCGCATTATCATAGGCCTCCCCGACCTGTCCTTCTGGTTAATCGGCTTCGTGTACACTCTTATGAATCCGGACAGTTTGAGCATCGTGGACCCAAGAAGGGATATCAGGTCGTTCGAATTCGACGGGATCGCCGGTATGGGGGCGGCAAGCGACGACGCCTCCTTTAAGACGGCTTCAGGGTTTTCTACGCAGTCAAGCTTGGTCACCAGGCACAGCGCAGGCTTGTACGCTGAGCCCTGGATGATCGACGATTCAACGTCATCCAGGGTTGCCGGCCCGCTGACCACAACCAACGCGTGGTGAACGCCGAACTCTCCCAGAAGTTCGGAAACTTCTTTTACGGTGAGCGATGATCCTACGTTCCCCAACACTTGGATTCCTCCGCTCGACCGTCGTTCAATCTTAACCATGGCGTCCGCTTTCCGGACGTGTACCCTGAACTGTTCGAGCACTTCTGTGATCAGGTTCAGCTGCTCGCGCACAGGTTCGGTTGCGTCGACCACAATCAATATCAGGTCCCCGTTACGCGCGGAGGCACACGCCTGAACCGTGAACTGGTTTCTGACTCGCGTAATCGAAGGAGTGTCTACGAGCTGTATGTTAATATCTTGGAAGCGCATCATGCCTGGAACAGGTTTAACGGTTTCAAACGATACGTAGGACGACGCTGAATTCATTCCTGTTAAAAGGTTGAATATATGTGACTTGCCGCTTCCGGGCACCCCTATCAGGACACCTTGAAACGCGCCTTCCTTACTTATGAGGAAGCTGAGACCTGTTCCCTTTCTTCTTTGTTTCGCAAGTTCAACCTCGTCTCTCAGCACCGCGATCTGGTGGCGCACCTGGTGACGGAGCTTTTCGGTTCCCTTGTGCGCCGGGATGGCAGAAAGGAACTCCTGCAGCCTCTCCAGCTTTTCATAGGGAGTCTTCGACTCCTGTGCTTTAATCCAGAGCGCCTGTGCCTGTGGCGGCAGATTAGTTGGCAAAGCTTAAACCCTGTTCTTGGTAACTGTACGAAGCGCAACCCGCAGCCGGCATGAACGTGGGTCTACGCCTCCGCGTTGAATTCTGGTTTCGGGAATTTCTTATGCGTTACGGTTTCCGTCGTCAGGCAGAGAACGCTTTGGGAGAACATGCCCGGAGCGGGCACATCTCCGGCTGGCCTCATATTTGGGTACGCGTTCAAACACGCGAACACACGCTGGGACTGCGCTTTGCTTATAAATCGGGACGCAGGCATCGAACTATGCGTTCTTCCAAGCCGCGCAGATGGAAGAACTTTGGTTCGGGTTGGAGAGACCTTGTCAAGAGAGTGCAGCAGCTGCCGCCCCACGTAGACCTCTGGGTAGCCAAGGCATCTGTTTCGCCGCCAAACATAGTCGGCTTCAGAAAGAGCGTGGGCTGGAAGAAGGGTTCGATAGCAAACTGGAGGCTGGCGTTAGCAAACGGAAGAAGCATTCATGCACGGGAATACCGCGATCATTTCAGAATCCACTGGGACATAGCCGACCCGAGGAAGAACCCGTTGCGGCATTTGGTTTACGATACGCGTAAACTGTTCAACGCTCTCAGAGTTTCGTTTGCGCTGACGCTTACAGCAGTATGTTTCTCGCATCCGGACATCTTACAGTCTGCTGTCGCGATGCTGGAGAAAGGTCTTCTGTATCCCTGAAACGCCTAAACAACCCTATTTGCCGAGGCCATGTCCGTTAGCAGAGTAGACGAGTTCGGGATATGTTCCAAGGATCCGGAGCATGGTCGCATATTCCTTTAGCTCTGTTAAAGCGTCGACGAACCTTTTTTCCGACTCAACGCAGTCCAAATCGATCACGAAAACGTACTCCCATTTTTTCGCTTTGAGCGGTCTGGAAACAATCATTGTAAGGTTTATTCCCCTCGACGAAAAGGAGCCGAGAGCCTTAGACAGGAATCCGGGCCTGTTTTCAGCTGTGAATACAAGAGTGGTCTTGTATCTGATGTTCTCGCTGTTCAGACGCTGCAAATAGGTTCCTGCTCTACCCGCGACTATGAATCTGGTGGCCCCCTGCTTATCATCCTGCACGTCTTCGGCGAGGACGTTGAAATCCGGATTCCTGCTTGCGTTGGCGGCAGAAAGGAAAGCGTATCCGCGTCGCCTAGCTGAAGATTCGCCGGCACCCTGCACGAACACGGTTTTCGCCCACGGTAAAGCCGTTGACAGGAACACTCTGCAGGCGGCGGCTCCTTCCGGGTCTGCGACAACGGTTTTAACGGATTCAAGGCTGTCTTCCCTGGAGACCAGGAAGTATCTTACGCCGAGCACAACCTCTCCCACTATTCTCAGGTCTTTTTCGACAAGCGAGTCGAGAGTCGAAGGGAAAGCGCCTTGAGACGTGCTTTCATACGGGGTTACGCAGAAGTCTGCGAGGCCGGCTGCGACAGCCTCGAACGCGGACTCTATCCCTGACGTGGAAACAAACCTGCACGACGAGCCCAGAATCGACAGGGCTGCTTCCTCCGAATAGGCCTTCATGGTCAGGGGAACCGCGACCACGGTGGTGCTCTGGATCTGCCTGCAGAGAGAAATGACTTCTCGCAGTATTCTTCTGAGAGAGTCTTTGTCTTGGACTGCGCTACGCGATACTGCGCCGGTAACAAGTTCTTCTTCTCTTACCAAGTCCAGGATCGGGGCGCCCTGAGATTTTTTCAGCTCCCCTATTTTACGCGCAAGCTCAACTCTGAATTCGATGAGTTCCACGATTTTTTGAGTGGTTGTCTCAAGCTGTTTACGGAGCTCGGATAACTCTTCTTGAAAAGGGTCTTCGCCCTGCGTCAATTCACGTGTTCCACCCGGTCAATCTGTTTCGCAAGCTGGAAATCCTTCTCTGTGACTCCTGATTCCTCATGCGTGACCAAGTCTATGACAACTTTGTTGTAGGAGTTGAATATGTCTGGATGATGATCCATTTTCGCTGCGAGCGGAGCTATCCTTGATATAAACGCCATCGCGGATTCGAAGTCCTCGAACTCGTATTCCTTGTGGAGCTTTCCCCGATGGATGCTCCAGCCTTTCATACTTTTCAACTCTTGAGATATTTCTTCTGAACTCAGCTTTGGCAACGTCTCTCCAACATCAGTCACCCAACATAATTTAACACTGTCGCTTGAAAACAAGTGACCGTCTGACCCGCGTTCGAAGAAGGAATGACGCGACGAGCATGCACAACTCGAAGCACCGATACCGATGGCGGCTCCAAAGATATAAATGGACGGCCGAGAGGAGTGTTGAAAATGCCCTACCGTTACCTTGAAGACGTGGCGATCGCCGACCTTGCCTTTGAGGCGGAGGGAGAATCATTGAACCAGCTTTTCTCGGAGGCTGTGCTTGCGCTTACAGCGGCCATGGTTGAACCGGACACTCTTAAAGGGAGGGAGAAATGTCGATTGAGCGCCGGCGCCGACGAGCTGGACACACTGCTCTTCAGAACGCTTTCAGAAGCTGTTCTCATGAAGGATGCCGAACAGCTGCTGTTCCTTCCGGAGCACGCTGAGATAGTTCAAACTGAAGCAGGGTACAAGGCTGTGGTTGAAGGAAAATGTGACAGGATCGATCCGAAGAGGCAGAAGCTCAGAACAGACGTTAAAGCAGTGACGCTGCACGACCTGAGCGTGGGGCAAAAGAGCGGTAAATGGGTGTGCAGGGTCACACTGGACGTCTGAAGGTTAATCTTCCACGTCACCAGACTGGGTCAAATGTTAACGGTTTCCGCAGGAGATATATATTCGGCCACCAAGACATCTCGCATATGCAGCTACAGGAAATGTACGATCAGCTGAGCGATGAAGAGCTGGCACAGAGGATTAAGACACTCGAGCGCCAAGCGCTTGTTGCCGAACAGGATTTCTACGAGAAAAGGAACGCCTACAAGAAGAGGCCAAACGACACGAATATGGCTTTCTTCATAACAACCGCTGAAACCGCTATAGACAGATTCACAAAGCTTCAGGGAGCTTACAAAGAGCAGATCGCGAGGCTTTCCAAAAGCAAGTAGCCCCTAGAGCACCTCTGGTTCCAGGTTGGCTTACGGTCAGACGACCGATTCGCCTTGCGGAATCAGAGCCATCGTGCATGCTGAGACAGCTATCTCAGCTACCGTAAGAGGGTCTTTGCCGAAAAGATACACCATAGACTCCACGCCCTGGGTGCCCGGATACACGAGTGCGGCAGCCGGCGCGTTGAGTCCGAGCTCAGCTAGCTCGCGCAGAAGTTCACCTTCGACTCCGCCTCCTTTGCTCAGAACCACGTGGACTCCGCCGACACGCTTCAACGCTGACACAAGCGGCTGGTCCATTTTCACGTTCAGCACAGACCTGACCCACGGGTTTCTTGCCCGGGCACTCAGCAACACCCTTGCCATATGGCCTGAGACACCGAACTCAGGCGGTAAAAGCGCTTTGACCCTGCCTCTTACTTTCACAAGTCTTCCCGGCACCCCAACCACATCCTGCTCGGAGGCAGGGTTCGGAAGCGAGTAAACGATGTTCGAGTAAACTTCGGGTACGAACTTCGCGAAAGCCGGCGACGACTCAAGAAGCGTAACTGCGTCCCTCACAGCGAAAACGGCTTCTCTTTTCTCTCGGCCAAGACCAGCCGACGACATTGTCCTGATACACAGGTCGCATGCCGTTAATCCACCTGACATAATCCTGTGCACACTGCACGCGGACCCGGAAGAAGCAACAGCCTTCCAGTAAGCGTAGAGTAGCTCAGTCGACGATTCGTCGCTGTGTTTGCTTGCTGTTGAAAGCTCGCTTACCATCTCGTCTATTTCAGCACTCTTCAATCCGAATTCAAGCAATCTGGAGACATACTGGGTGCGTGCTCTTGAAAGATACTGGCTGACCGCTGCCTGAGTAACGCCCAGCGCCTTCGCTATGTCCTCTTGGCTTTCACCGCGTTCGTTCAGGCTGTGAGCCACCAGACCCCTCATCGGCGGCAGAAATTTTTTCACCATTGGCTCACACGGGGGCTTCACTTCGAATCATGCTCCGATAGAATTTTCACGGCTTCGTTCGCCACCGCGATTGCGTCTTCTTCACCTTGATCCGAAAACTCGTTGGTTACCCTGTTGGCGAAGACGGCGCACACTGCACCTGCCCTTAACGCGTAGACGTTCGCCATCGTCAGGAGAGTTGCGGCCTCCATTTCAACGTTCATCACCCTGAGGGAAGCGAGATCCTGAACCCAGTTCCTGTACTTTTCCGGTAAATAGCCTCTGAAACCCGGGCGGCCCTGACCCACGTAGAAGCCGTCGAACGAAGCGGTGATGCCCAAATGGTATCTCACGCCGAGAGATTCGGCCGCGGACACCAGTGCGGACACAACCCTGAAGTCGGATACCGCAGGGTAGCCTTCGGGCGCATATATTTTGCTCGCCCCGTCAAATCTGGCTGCCCCCGTGGTGACAACAATGTCTCCCAGCTTAACGTCAGATCTCACTGTACCGCAGCTTCCTACACGAATAAGCGTGTCCACGCCTATTCTTGCAAGCTCCTCCACCGCTATGGAAACCGCGGGTCCTCCTATTCCGGTGCTCATTACACCTATCCCACATCCCTTGTACGTGCCCCTGTAGCTGACGTATTCCCTTCTTTTCGCCAGCAGCCTATGTTCACTCCACGTTGAAGCAATTTTCTCAGACCTTTCAACGTCGCCTGGAACAAGAACATACCTGGGCATCTGGCCCTCAGAGAGCCCAATATGGTACTGGGCATCGCCTATCTTCGGCTTGTCTGCACTCGATCTGAAACTCATAGATAGGCTCCACTGCTCGAGGATTTAGCGTTTACGCGTCGAAGAAACCCGTTACGGTCAATCTGTTCGCCCATGCGTCACACGTCTTTCCGCTTTATGGACGCATGGCCGTTGCACCTGAATGTTTGGTCCACCAGATTCGGGTGCGCGCTCACCCAGAATTTCACCAGTCTTTCATAGCCTTCTGTGAAATAGAAGGCGCCAACGAATTTTCTGTGAGCCAGAAGATAGGGCAGCCAATATCTGTCGTCATCCCACATTTCTTCTAACGGAAGCGCGGTTCTTGAAAACCATTCCACAGCACCCTCCCTGCTTCCCCGTGGGGAACCCTTGGTGTCCGAGCACACGAGTACATGAACAAGCTGGTCGGCTGTTGCTTGGGCTCCACAATAGAATTCGAGTTCGCCCTGGCAGTAGGCGTTGGACGCCGATAGCCCGGTTTCCTCAACCAGTTCGCGTAAGCCGGCCTCTTCTACACGCTCCCCGTTGTGCAGCTTGCCTCCAGGGGCATTCCACTTGCCTCCTCCAAACAATCCTTCAGCCTTCTTTTGTAGAAGAACCTTGTCTCCGGAGAAGACATAGCAAAGTACTGCCGTGCTTTTGAAAGCCATACTTCAACACGTAGAACGCGGTTACGGCATACGTATAAGGGCACACATAAAGCTTAACTTACAAGGAGAGCGTGGCAACACGACCACGCTATGGAGATAAAGAAAGTGGCTGTGCTCGGTGCGGGGCTCATGGGCCATGGAATAGCTCAGGTGGCTGCTCAGGTCGGCGGCTTTGAGGTATGGATGCGAGACGTAGATGAAAAGTTTACTTCTAAAGGAATGCAGATGATCGAGTCAAGCCTCAACATCTTTGCCAAAAAAGGTTCTCTTTCGGCCGAAGCCGTCCAGAAAACGCTTGAAAGAATACATCCAACAACCAGCCTGGAGGACGCTGTAAGCGGGGCTCAGCTGGTTATAGAGGCGGCCCCAGAAAATCTGGAACTCAAGAAGGGGCTTTTCAAAGAAGTGGACAGGCTCGCCGAACCGGACGCCGTTATAGCGAGCAACACTTCATCCATCAGTATCACAGTGCTTGGCTCACAGACTACGAGACCGCAGAAGGTTTGCGGAATGCACTTTTTCAATCCGCCTCAACTAATGCGTCTGATCGAAGTCGTGCGCGGGCAACTGACGTCCGACGATACGATTGAAACCGTATTGGCTGCGGCCAGAAAGCTTGGAAAGGAAACTGTTCTCGTGAAAAAGGATTCGCCCGGCTTTATTGTGAACAGGATACTTATACCCGCGCTCAATGAAGCGGTTGCCCTGGTTCAGGAAGGAGTTGCAGACCCACACGACATAGACAAAGCTATCACCATGGGACTGAACTGGCCCATGGGCCCTCTGACACTCACCGACTACGTTGGAAACGATACCACCCTCTCTGTGGCGGAAGTGCTGTACAACGAATTCGCCGACTCCAAGTATCGCCCCACATATCTGCTTAAAACCATGGTTCGGGCGGGACTCAACGGACGCAAAACCGGCAAAGGCTTCTACAAGTGGGAAAGCAGCAGTTCAAGCAGACCCATTGACGGCTGAACCTTCATCCACTTTTCTGTCTGCAAGCTTAAGGTATGCTTCCAGCGCCTGGTCGGCTATGGTAGAAAGCTTAGGCTCTATCACGACAAAATACAGTTTATCTGGGCGGCTGATCGCATCCACTTTGGAATGGCTCTTGGTTGCGGGGTCGAATTCCACCACTCCGGGCTGAACCACTGTCTTCGTTATGAAGACGAGGGTGACCGTATCATCCTGCAATGAAGCCAAGGGAGCCATGTGCATCAGGTACCCCTTGTACAGGTCCAGAGGGACGAACGGTCTTATACCCGGAGCCGAAAAGTATGCGTTAACCCCGACCAGGAAGTCGGTAAGTGAACCGAACTCGACGAACTCGAACTTCAAATCTCAGTCATCTGCTGCAGTTTCCACAATGATATAAGACATTACACGATTGGCTGACACGTCACCCGCTTACACACCCACATGAACCTTACACACAGAAGTGTTTCACCTCTTACGCAAGCTGAGTGAGCGAACAGCGTGCGAACAGGCGTGCGCCACACAAGAGGGAGAAGTAAATCCTTAGAGTGGGCCCTACCTGATAGAACACGTCTTGGGCGAGCTTCCGCAACGTCAACCCGACGCCGTCTGGCTGAACAAAGCCGTAACGGAAGTGGAAAGACTGCTCAGGGAGGCGGGGGAAGTTGTTGACGAAAAGCTGACAGACGGTGTGCCAATGTTCAGAGTACGGGTTTCACATGAGTCGCCTGAACTCTCAGACGCCAGAAGGAAAGCCGAGCAGCTCGGGTACTCCCTTTTCATCGATTCGGATCCCGAGGAAGGAGTTGCCGACGTGGCTGTGCGCCCTAAATTCGTTCCCCCGAAGGCTGACCTGAGATGGAACATCGGATTCTTCGTTGCCACAGTGGGCACGGTGCTGTTCGCAGGATACACAATCGGAGGCGAACATCCCTTTGTAGGAGCCGTGCTTTACGCCGCCCCGCTATTCGCGATACTTTTAACGCATGAATTCAGCCACTACGCGCTTTCCAGGAAACACGGCGTGGCTGCGACGCTACCCTACTTTATCCCTTCGATACCGCCCATAGGCACGTTCGGTGCGATCATAAGAGCCAGAGAACCGTTTAGGGACAGGAACCAGCTTTTCGACATAGGTATCTCGGGCCCGCTCGGAGGATTCGTCGTTGCCGCCGTCGCAGCAGCGGTAGGGCTCGCCACCTCGCAGGGGATACCTGCGTCACAGGTGGGTCAGTCGCCTGTGCTACCGTTCACACCGCTTCTGATGTGGATTCTTTCGAACATTCTTTTCCCGGCAAGCTACGTTGTGAACCTGAACCAGGTAGCATTCGCGGCCTGGGTTGGTTTGATAGTCACGTTTCTTAACGCTGTTCCAACAGCCCAACTCGACGGAGGACACGTGCTTCGTTCGTTGGTGGGGGCAAGAGAACACTACGCGATTTCCAATTCCCTAGCATTCATGATGCTTGTGGTCAGCTTGCTGTTCATCCACGCGTTCATACTGATGGCCCTTCTCATGGTGTTCATGAGTTCAATGCGTCACCCGGGCTCACTTGACGACTATACGCGGCTTTCACGGTCGAGAAGACTTCTCTCAATCCTCTGGATAGCCATGGTGGTTCTGTGTTTTCCGGTCTAGTCCAAAGTCACATACAGCATACTGAGAGCGTCAGGTCTTTTCCAGTTCCGGGAGAGTGAACCGGCGTCTGGATCCGAATGGTCTGAACGGCCTTCCGTTCCCATGGTAGAACTTCGAGAAGAATTCCACGTAGAGAAGTCGCGCACCCTGGATAGCGGGCTCGAACATTCCTATAACCAGGTTGAAGACCTGTCCGAGCACGAGGATTACCACGCCCAGGACGGCGATCAGTGCGCCGGAGGCCAAGGTGCCTTGGAAGACTACGTCTATCACGTGCGCCAGTATCACTGAAGCAAGAAGTATGCCTACGAGCCGAGTGTACGAGATCACGTGGCTTATCACGGATGGGAACTCGATTATCGCCCCTCCGCCTTCACCGTATACCACGAGCACGAGCCCCACGACTATGCCGGCGATGTAAACTGCGGCAGTCGGGCTGACCGCGGGATTGGTTGGTTCTCCGCGTAGAAGCAGCAAACCGTACAGGGATATCGACAGCGCAACCGCGAGCCAGCCTATTTTGCTCAAGGTATGCTTTATGTTGTGTTCCCAGTAGCTGTTGAGCGCGCCTAATCCGAAGCCGAAGCAAACCAGAAACAACCCAACATATCCACTGAACAGTAGCAGCTTTTTCAGGCCGAAACTGGATATGGGGTCGAGGGCAAGCCTGCCCGCGAACTGGCTGACTCCCAGCGCCTTTGCTATGGGTCCAAGAATCTGGGCGTTAAAGTTGAACCCAAAGTATTCGTTGAACAGGAAACCGAAGAATATTGCTACTATTGAACCGATCATCATGGCGTTGGCCACCTTCAGCCACGCTGTGGGTCTGAGAATTGTTCTCCCGAATCGTCTTAGCGACCCCGGTACGATGGATTTACCGCTATGGGTCACATGCCTTCTTATCCATAGTGAAATAAGCAGGATCACAACACCGTATCCTACGTCTCCTATCATGAATCCGAAGAAGAACGGGAAGAAGATTGAGTATATCAGGGTTGGGTCAATTTCTTCCGCTTGAGGGAGAGAATAGAATCTGACGAAAGATTCGAAGAGGGAGACGCGCTTAGGATTCTTCATGAGTGTGGGAGGGGTCTCCGAAGACGGTGAATCGTATACGAACGTCGTGTTGGCGGTTGCCTGTGCCAGTGCATGTGAAAGCTCGGCTACGTTCTCTTCGGGAACCCATCCTTCCAGAACCACCAGGTTTTCGGTGTACCCGAGCTTGGAGGAAACTTCAAGCTTCTTCAACTCAATGGCCAGCTGCTCCTCGACTGCAGCGAGCTCGGAATACCAGGTCGTTGAAATCCGGTCCAGCGACGCGGAAACAGAATCCAGCTCGGAGCCAATTTTCTTAAGTTTCTCCTCTATGAGGGAAGCCTCTTGGATAGGAGTGCCCTGCAGGTCTGGAATGCGCTGAAACCTCAGGCCAAGAGACTGAATAGTGGAGCCAAATTTTTCAAGTTCTTCATTTCTTACGACAACAACCGCCGTCGAACTGTCCCTGCCCTCGCTTAAGGCTCTGTAAACCAGCTTCAGCTTGCTTTCCAGTTCCCCTACCGCTGCGCGAACACGCGCAGGCTCACCTGTGGCCGCGAACGGAGTTGCACTGTCAAGTGAAAGAACCGACAACTCTGTATCTATGAACGATATCCGCCTGAGCAACTGAAGCTGCGCCGACAGATTGGATTTGGCTGTTAGAAGCTCTTCTCTGGCTGATAGGAGATCTGAAACTTCTTTGTCTACGCTGATTGATGAAGCAGTTTTGAGAGCATGGTCCAGGCCTGTGAACCTGATTTTGCTCACAGGCTTGGGTGGAAGAGCCAGCCTTAGCCCACGGATCCTGAGCAGCTCTTCTGATACATGTTTGGTTAGCTCAGCCGAAACGCCCTCTGAAACTAGCGGAGCCACGTCCTTTGACAGGTTTTCGACTTGGAGAACTCCCATGTCGTGCAGGACAGACATGACAGTGGGCTGATTGCGTCTTAAACCTATTATTGCAACCCGTTTCATGCTGGCCGGCTTCAACAAGGTCAGTCAGCCCCGAAGTCCGCGAACAACTCCTGTTCAATTATTTTCTTGAGTACACGTTTGTCAACGGTTTTCGAAGAAATCTTCTCCGCCTGACGTCTTGCGTCCGAAGCCACTTTTTCAGCCTCCGACTGAGCTTCGCTACGCGCACTTTCAACGGCGCGGGAGAGCTTTTCCGCTGCAGCTTCCTGTGCAGCTTTGATCTTACGCTGTCCTTCTTCACGGTGCCGTCCAAGTTCGGCTTCAAGCTGCCCGCGCCTTTCCTCAAGTTTGCGCGCAGCTTCTTCTTCGGCGCGTTTGATGTCCGCAAGAACCTTAAGTGGGGTTTTGTCGTCGCTCACACCAATTCACCTCAACACGTATATCAAAAGGACCACGAACACGGAAACAGCCGCTATTCGTGCCAGCCTGAGAAATGTGACGAACTTCCTGAACCTGATCTGCTCGGCGGTCAGGCCACGTGCACCCGAATAGCCCCGCATTTTGGACCGCCTGACAGTAGCAGAGTAATGGTAGTAGTGTTCAACGATCTTGGAAGGGTTTTTCCCCCAGTAATACTGTTTCGGCAATCCTGCTCTCTCGTCGTCTTCCAAGTCACTCAGCCTCCAGTCTATGCGCCATCTTGCGTTTCACGTTTTTCAACCTGATGAAGCTGTCTCGCTCCATTTCGTCGAAAGTGAACTTGATGAACTTCGCAGCACTCTCAAGCCTCGGTATAAGGACGTTTTCGATCGCGTTAGAACGCCTCTTGGTCTTCTCAATCTCCAGCAGCAACCGTCGTAGCGCACTCTCCTTTTCAGCCACAGATAACACCATCTTGTGGACTTCCTCGAATGATCGTACAACGTCGTGAATGGAGCTGGGTAATTCGACGAGGTATTCGGCTTTGACATCGTGGTTGGAGCCGTCTCTCAACTCGGGGATCTTGACTCCCATTACATTCTTTGTGCGAACCGAAAGCTCACCCATTCTCGAAGCTCTGACGGCTTCGTACTCCAGTCGAACGGGGCCTTCGATCATGTCAGCGAACCTGATGTTCCTGTAGGCCGCGATAAGCTTCTCTCTGAGCTCGGTTCTCGCCGCCCCTACAGTACGACTCATCTTAAAGAATTCGAGTATAAGCGCCTGGCGCTTAAGCTTGAGCAGCCTAAGACCCTTCCTCGCGGTCGCGATCCTGCGCCGCGTCCTCAGATACTCCATCCTAGTGGGTCTGACGTTAACGGCCTTCGGCAGGTTCTACACCTCCTTGTCGGAGGAAACCTTCCTGTACTTTGCTATGAACTCCGGTTTGATACGCTTGAGTTCGGACTCGGGTAGCTCGGATATGACTTCCCAGCCGATGTTAAGCGTGCGTTCTATGTCTCTATCCTCGTAGGGTTTCTGGCTTACGAAAATCTTCTCAAACTTGGAAGCCACATCAAGGTATCGTCTGTCGCTATCGCTGAGCGCTTCTTCGCCAACTATCGCAGAAAGAGCTCTTACATCTTTCCCCTGAGCATAGGAAGCGTACAGCTGGTCAGCTATGTTCCTGTGGTCTTCCCGGGTTCTTCCCTTACCTATACCCTGATTCATGAGCCTTGAAAGGCTTTCGAGAACATCTATCGGGGGATAAATTCCCGCCCTTTCAAGTTCCCTGCTCAGATACACCTGTCCCTCCGTGATGTATCCTGTGAGGTCAGGTATCGGATGCGTTTTGTCGTCTGCAGGCATCGTCAATATCGGAATCTGGGTTATGGAACCCTTACGTCCCCTTATTTTGCCAGCCCTCTCGTAAAGCGTAGCGAGGTCGGTGTACATGTACCCCGGATAACCTCTTCTGCCGGGAACCTCGTCTCGTGCGGCAGATATTTCGCGTAAGGCCTCACAATAGTTGGACATATCTGTAAGTATCACAAGAACGTGCAGGTCTTTGGAATACGCCAAATATTCTGCGGCCGTAAGTGCCAGACGCGGGGTAAGTATTCTCTCCATCGAAGGGTCTGAAGAAAGATTGAGAAACAGGACCGCCCGCTCAAGCGCCCCCGTCTGCTCAAATTCTCTCATAAAGAAGTTCGCCTCCTCGCTTGTAATCCCCATCGCTGCGAACACGACGGCGAACCCCTCAGAAGAGCCCGGAACCTTGGCTTGCCGCGCTATCTGCGCTGCGAGAAGGTTGTGCGGTAGACCCGACGAAGAGAAAAGGGGCAGCTTCTGACCGCGGACAAGAGTGTTCATGCCGTCGATGGTCGAGATACCAGTCTGAATGAATTCGGAGGGCTCTTCCCTACTGTACGGGTTTATTCCGGAACCAACTATATCCAGCTTCTCTCCGGAAGAGATTCTGGCACCTCCATCACGGGGGTTACCCAGCCCGTCGAACACTCTGCCCAGCATGTCGTCAGACACAGTTATTCTCGCTGTCTCACCCAGAAAGCGCACGGACGTGCCGGTTGTGCTCAGACCAAGAGTGGGGCCGAACACCTGAACCACCGCAAGGCCCGAGCTAGAGTCAAGGACCTGGCCGCGAACCCTATCCCCTAATGCGTTCGTGACTTCGACTATTTCCCCGTATGTTGCGTCTTTGACTCCCTCAACGAAAAGCAAAGGTCCTGCTATCTGTGACACGGTTTTATAGCTCAAATAGGACATTTCATGCTTCAACTCCCTGAGCAACGGACTCAACGGATGAGCCCATTTCGGCCTTGATTTCCTTTACAAGCTCCTCCACTTTGTCTTCTGGAGTCCACTTAAGCTTGGATATTTTCGCCTTTACCTCAAGCGAATCGAGCTTTGCCACCGGCACACCTTTCTTGACGGCCTCGGAGCAAAGTCTCCCAAACTCCAGTATGATGCTGAGCATCGTATGCTGCTTTCTTATCGAAGTGTACGTATCGACCTCGTCGTATGCGCTCTGCTGCAAGTAGTCTTCCCTTATCATTCTCGCGGTACTCAAAACACTCTTCTCCGCTTCCGGAAGAGCATCATAGCCCACCAGCTGAACAATGTCCTGAAGCTCAGCCTCCTTCTGCAGTATGCCCAGCGCCTCCGACCGCAAATTGGGCCAGTCAGCAGCAACGTTTTGAGCGTACCACTTGTCCAACACATCAGTGTAAAGAGAGTAGCTTGTAAGCCAGTTAATAGACGGGAAGTGTCTTCTCGAGGCCAGGCTGGCGTCCAGAGCCCAGAACACCCTTGTAACTCTGAGCGTGTTCTGGGAAACGGGCTCAGAGAAGTCTCCTCCAGGCGGGGATACTGCTCCTACAACTGTGACAGACCCAGTTCTCTGTTCGGGCGCGACAACAAGCGCTTTGCCCGCTCTCTCGTAGAATTCTGCGAGCCTTCTACCCAGATAGGCCGGGTAGCCTTCCTCTCCGGGCATTTCCTCAAGTCGGCCCGATATCTCCCTTAGAGCCTCAGCCCATCTGGAAGTGCTGTCCGCCATCAGCGCGACGTCGTAGCCCATGTCCCTGTAGTATTCGGCCATCGTTATCCCGGTATATATGCTGGCCTCACGTGCGGCAACAGGCATGTTCGAAGTGTTTGCTACCAGAATGGTTCGCTCCATAAGCGGCCTCTTACTCTTCGGGTCCTCCAGTTCAGGGAACACTGTCAGAACCTCCGTCATTTCGTTGCCGCGTTCACCGCACCCTACGTAGACGATCACGTTGCTGTCAGACCACTTCGCAAGCTGTTGCTGGCTCACAGTCTTACCGCTACCGAACGGTCCGGGAATGGCCGCCGTCCCTCCCTTCGCCACCGGGAAAAACGTGTCAAGCACTCGCTGACCGGTGATAAGCGGAGTGTCAGGCGGCAGTTTCCTTACAACTGGCCTAGGGGTTCTTACCCGCCACTGCTGTGAGAGGAACAGATCAACCTTTTCCCCAGCGGCTTCCACAGTGGCTATTGGGTCACGGACAGTGTAGTCCCCCGATTTCAGGTCTTTGAGCTGACCGTGAAGGTTAGGAGGAACAATTATCCTGTGCGTAATAAGCGGGGTTTCCTGGACTTCTCCCAGTATCTGTCCGGGAGCAACCTTGGAATCCGCCAGCTTTACAGAATCAAACTGCCAAGCCTTCTTGGTGTTCAAAGCAGGAATCACCAGACCGCGGCTTATGAAGTCGCCGCTCTCCTTTTTCAGCACGTCCAGCGGACGCTGTATTCCGTCAAAAATAGACGTCAGGAGACCTGGACCCAGTTCAACGGACAGCGCCTTCTGCGTATTCTCTATCTTTGCTCCGGGCCCGAGGCCAGTAGTGTCTTCGTAGACTTGTATCGTAGCCTTGTCTGAGCTGAGTCTGATGACTTCTCCAACCAAGCCGAGGTCTCCGACACGAACGACATCGAACATTTTGGCTCCTTCAAGTCCTTCGCCGACTACGACTGGACCCGAAACCCTGACCACTTTTCCTGTGCTCATCGTTTTACACCCGAAACCAAATCCACGCCCAAAATCTTTTTGGCAAGCGCGGCCAACGGCTCGTCTTGAACGCCTGATTTAAGCTCAGGCATGAACAGGACAAGCGGGATCGTAGAAGCCTCAAGCCTCTCGATAAGGCTTCGCGGAAGCAGATTGCGCACTTCAGACCCTATGACCACGAAACCGTATTTTCCGCTTGAAAGTATGTCGTTCACAACGGTAGTAGCATCCTCCTTTCCAGGACTGAAGGTGTCGGTTGCTCCGAGGAGCCTGTAGCCTGTTGTGAGCTCGTGGCCTCCGACCACCGCAATCTTCCCGTTGAACTCTCCTCTCTTCGCTGCTGCCAATTTCGTCACCACTTAAGGATCATGCCACTTATATCCTGTTCGGGCATCCCGTACGCAACACCGTACAGCACACGTCTGATGTTGGCTCTTTCCGTTTCAGCCCTTATGAGAAAGGCAATGGATGATACTGCTGAAAGAGAGTTGTTCGCGATCTTCTTGGCGTACCTTGACACCACTTCCTGATCTACGGCTGTTTCAAGCTTGGCGAGGCTTGCGTCAGCACCTCCTTGCTCCAGTATTTTTTCAACGTCGAAGCATGAGGAAAATCTGCGCACTATTTCAGGTCTGCTTCCACTCGCATACGCCTCAGCCAGGGAAGACGCGGGTACAAACCCTCCGTCGATAAGGTGGCTCATCAACTGTTCTCTGGACATCTTGGAGTCAAGCGCTTTGAGCGCGCTAAACATGTTCTTCTTGGATATCTCGGCTCTCACATAGTCTCTCACGGAGCCTTCGTCTCCTCTCAGAAACCTGAGCTGCCAAAGCAGGTCAGAATAGTACTTACGGTAGATCGCTGCGCTGAATACTCCCAGGTCACCTGACTCCCTGTATTCACCTAGCTTCTCCAGCATGCTGGCTCCGTAACCATACTTCACCGTCTCTTTTATCAGGGACTCGATGTCTGGTTGCTGAAGCAGCAACCTGAGCTCGTTAAACCCTATCGCAACGCCTCCCAAGCTCACAGGTATGTTTCTGGCTGACACAAGAAACTTCTGCGCTTCCTTAAGGGGACTATTCTGGGCTTTAGCTGCGAGTATCAGTTCGATATTGTATATGTCCCATTTGGAAAGATAGGCGAGCAGTGCGCCTCGCCCGTAGACGGGTGAAGAAGAAACCACGAGCTGATTCAGGGCTGCCAGATGGGAGTTGACTGCTACCTCTACAAGTTCAGGGGGCCTGTATTCAGCGGAAAACTGTTCCAGGTATGCTCTGTACCAGGTCTGGGTCAGTTGCTGCACAAATTCTTTGACATCTTTGCTGCGGGCGAGCGCGTTAATCTGGTCGAGGCTCAGGAAGGATGTAGAATAAGTTTTGAGCCTGCCGTACAGTCCTGTCCAGACGGCATTTGGCATGATTGCACTAGTCCTTTTCGAGGTTGGCTATTATCGCTGCCCGCACCTTGTCTTCGTTTACACGCAGAAGCTCTTCGAAAGTCAGGTCCATCTCCATTTTTTCGTCCGAAGACAGGTAGATTGCTCCACCTATCGACTGAAGAGAGCTATCGACCACTTTGATCTTTTTGGATTTGAAAAAGGTCGCGTCCTTTTCTCGACATTTCACCAACAGGTCTCCGAGCTTTGAGCGAGCATACTCTGTCATGGCGGAGAGCGTTCGAACATACTCTTCGGTATCGGAGTAGTCGGCGAGAATTGCACGAAGCTTATCGAGGGCGGCGCGGACATACTCTTCCTGCGCGTTCAACAGCGTACGCTTTGCTTCAAGTCTCGCGGAGCTGAGTATGAGCGAGCGAACCCTTTGCGTCTGCTCGTTGATCTGAGATTCGTTTGATTGCTGAATGCGGGTGATTTCAGCTTCAATCGAAGATTCTAAGTCAGAAATCTTGTTCCTGTATTCCTCCTCGAGTTCTCTTAGCTTTGCCTCGCCCTTCTCTTGGACTTCTTTCAGTAGCGCTTCCGCGGACAAGATTCCCATACCTTGTGGTCGAGTAAGGTTACAGGATGTTGAGTAGCAGTATCACGCCGAGCACGAAGCCGATGATCCAAAGGGTTTCCGGAATCACGAAGAAGAACAGCACTTGGCCAAACTTTTCAGGCCTTTCTGCGATCACACCCATTCCTGCTGCTCCAATTCCCTGCTGTGCTATGCCTGTGCCTAT
Organism: Thermoprotei archaeon; assembly: GCA_038883995.1. GTDB lineage: Archaea > Thermoproteota > Thermoprotei_A > Marsarchaeales > Marsarchaeaceae > JAMDBQ01. The sequence goes on from JAVZLA010000016.1 coordinate 22,207, forward strand.
CAGTCCACCCGCCATCACTATTGCCGCGGCAAGCGGTAGCAATGTGTTAACAACCATAAGCCTACAACCTTTGTTTCGGTGGAAGCGACCAGTATTTAACCCTTACTAAGTGACTGGTTTTCAGGATGGGTGCCTTTCTGAAGCTTTCGTCTGAAACGTTGTTCGCTGAAACATCTTTTTCCCGTGCGTCTGAGTCGATGTCAGAGGAAGAAGCGGCCGATGGAACGCAAAAGGGGATCGGCTAGAGAACCAGTCTTCCCCCCCTCCGAGATTTTGCCCGGCTAGAGGGGAAAATCAACGGTGAGCAGATAAGTGAAAAGCATCAAAACATGTATTTTTCGGCTTTTTCAACGTGGCTATAAATTAACTGAATTAACCGGTTTTTGCAGTTCTCAAGCATGCAAGGCTGGTTTGAAAGTTTTTCCCCGGGCACGTAAAGGGGTAGTTGAAGAAGCGTGGCTAATCCACGACGCCTATGGTGCATGATTCTACACTGTTTCAGGGACGAATAACCAAGCATGGTTAACTCACGTCTATGACTTTTCTTCACATTGCTCTAGGGTTCTGTGACATATGTGTTGCTCTAAGTGCAGGTGGTAAAAATCTGTCCAAGTTTTCATACGGCCGGGGAAGACCGAGGGACTTTTGCACAAAGCACGTGGGGACGATGCCAGCCGTGTGGGGATGGGTGTTATCTTGTGTGCGGCTCGTGCGTTTCTTCGGTGCCTACGAAGGATTTTTCAGCGAAAAACAGATAGATGATCAGCCCAGCGAACGGAAGAAGCAGCCCGAGTAAAGCGGACAGAACGTCGAACTGGAATAGAAGCGCAATGCTAAAAGTCAGACCCAACGCCGCCGTAACCGAAAACCAGCGGATGTTCAATGGAGCCCTGAACGGCCGGTTTACATGTGGGGCAACCCTTCGCAGGTGTAAGAGAACTATGTTTATCATTGAAAAAGTCAGAAGAGAACCGAAGCTTGTTACTTTGGCTATAGCTGACGCGCTCGAAAAGGTACAAACGTTGCGGCCATGGCGAACACGAGAACTATGGCGCCTACAGGCGTGCTGGTCTTGCCGCTGACGCGTCCGAAACCTGAGGGAAGAGCATGCTCTCTGGCCATGCCGTAAACAATTCTTGACGACACTATAATGAGCACCTGCACGGTGTTCATGGTTGTCATCAGAGCTACAAACGAAATCAGGAAAAAGCCGGAGCTTCCCAGAACCTTGGACGCCGCCAAAGCCAAAGGCGCTTCTGACGAAGAAAGCTGTCCAGGGGTCGAGACTGCGACGGCCGATACTCCTGTCAGGACGTAGAGCAAGGTGGTTACAACCACTGCTATCAGTAGGCCTCTCGGTATATTTTTCTCCGGTTCCTTAGTGTCTTCCGCTATATTGCTCATGTTGTCGAAGCCGATGTATGCGAAGAAGACAAGCACAGCCGCACCTATGATTCCGGATACGCCTCCCTGAGGAGGCTCATAATGGATGTTGCCTATGCTTCCGGCGCCGCATGCTATAACAGTTATCAGCCCGGCGACGGCTATCAGACTCAGAGCTGTATTCAATTTCAGCCAGTATTCTGCCCCAGCCAGCGCTATTATAGAGAGCGCTAAAAGCAGTAACAGTGCAACGGGAATGATAGGCGTTCCCAGAACGGCTTTGAGATATCCCGCAAAGCCTACGGATACGGCGGCAGCTGCCACTATCTCTGTTGCGAGCATAGTCCATTCGGTTATGAACGAAAGCGGCTTACTCCCGTAGCCTTTCATGACCTATATGTATTCCGACGCCGCCCTAGGATACATGGATGATAGCTCCGCGTAGGTGAGGCCAGTAAACGATGCTACAATCGCTCCTATCAGGAATGAAACCCATAGTGATGTGCCAGCAAGTCCCGCAGCGTCGCCAACCAGCACGTATATGCCTGCGCCGACGATGTTTCCTATACCATATGTTACGACTTGGAACAGGCTAAGGTGCCTGAGTAGCGGTCTGTCCTGCATGCATTTCCTGTTTATGAGGTCGGTTAGACGGCTTATTAGGCTTCTTAACTGAGGAATCGGAGGCCTATGTCGGCGACATATCAGGTTCCCAGTACTCAATATGGTTTTGAATCTTGACCAAGGAACTGTCTACCAGAGATACTGCAGATAGGAGAAATAGGAGAATAGGAGAAGTGGTTTCCTTGTGTCAGCAAACAATGGACGACGATGAAGCTCTGACCCGGAACGGGGGTAAAGTAAGGCACTGGGCGTGTGCCGTTACTCATCCAGTATAAGAAAATGGTCGAAGCCGGCTAACGGTTATCCGACGTCCCACGTGGTGTAGTTGACGTTTCCAGCCTCAGCGAGCATGCTACGCGTCTCAGACTTCTTTACCAGGGGTCTGAGGAATCTGTTTGATCTGGGATCGGTACATTTCAACCAGCTCCCGGCTTGTGGTGGCCTCGTCGGGAGATTTGTCTGTTCTGATTTTCCCTGTGAACCTGGGGAACCTGACCGCGAGTCCGCTGTCTTTTTGCACAACGGAGAGCGCTGCCGTGTGGATTGGCGAAAGAGTGAGTTCCGCTCCGCTTATCTCCATGAGTATGTGCGGCTTATACCAGAAGTCAGCTTCTATCTTCGCCTTAACAGTAGGGTGCTTCAGCGGTATTAGCCAGGG
>JAVZLA010000017.1:0-24362 GCA_038883995.1 Thermoprotei archaeon
CAACCCGCAAATCGTGGCTCTCAGCGCAACCGTAGGCAACCCCGAGCAAGTAGCCGGCTGGCTTGGAGCCAATCTGATTAAATCTGACTGGAGGCCGGTTAAGCTGACGCAGGGCGTGTTCTACGATGGAGCCATATTCTTTGACGACGGAAGAGTGGTTGAGCTCGGCGAACACGTTAACGCCGACTCGGTCTGCTCGCTTGTATCCGAAGTGACTGCGAACGGTGGGCAGGCGCTTGTGTTCGTGAGCACGAGAAAGCAGGCGTCGGCCGTGGCTGCCAGACTTACAGGATGCATAAAGCTTTCAGACAGGGAGAAGAGTTCTCTTGCCGCGCTCTCCAGAAGTATAGCAACAGCGGAGGACTCTGGGCCTTTGAGCTCTGAGCTTGCAGGCATGGTGAAGTCAGGCGTGGCCTTCCACCATGCGGGACTCCCTCTTTCCGCGCGCTCCGCTATTGAGGAAGCCTTCAAACTCCGCCTGCTGAAGGCGCTCGTTTCCACGACTACTCTTGCGGCCGGACTCAATCTTCCTGCGCGTAGAGTAGTGGTGTACGATCACACGAGATACGAGTACGGCTACGGCAGGCAGAAGATACCTGTGATCGAATACCATCAGATGGCCGGAAGGGCGGGAAGACCCGGGCTTGACCCCTACGGTGAAGCTGTACTGATAGCCAAGAACAGGGATGAGATACGGGAGCTTATGCGCGACTATATTTCTGCGCCGCCCGAAACGCTTGAACCGCATCTCACAGATGAGCAGGCTGTACTCCCACATGTTTTGTCAACTTTGGCCTCAAACTATGCTGAAACCAGGGAGCAACTGTTATCCTTCTTTTCCGAGACTTTTTCGGGTGCGATTGTCAGCGACCTGGTTATTTCTCGTGCAGTTGAAAGGGCTTTGGCTTATCTCAGCCAACACGGCTTCATTTCCGATTATGTTTCCAGGCTTCAGGCCACGCTTCTTGGAAAGCTTACCAGCGATCTCTACCTGCATCCTTCTACGGCTCTGATGGTGCTGGAAGCAAAGGCGTACCGGCAGAAGGGTTCGGAGGAGACTCCTCTTCTACACATGGTTGGCCTGCCCTTTGAGACGCCGAAGTTAAGGCTGAGCCAAGCCGAAAGAGACGAGTACACCGTGGAACTCGATGACGCGGAGCCAGGCCTCCCGGTTTCTCTGGAAGCCTATGAGCAGATTGTCGGAGAATTCGGGGTGGACGCATACGAATACTATATTCAGGCGTGGAAGACTGCGAAAGTGCTTTCGTTCTGGGTGGAGGAGAAGCCGGAAGCGGCCATTGAAGAAAGGTTCGGAGTGCAGCCAGGAGACCTATATCAGCTGTATTCTTCTGCGGCCTGGGTTGCAAGGTCTATGGCAACCATGTACTCGACTGTGTGCAGGAACAGGACACTTGCACTGTCGTTCTCCAAGCTGGCTTTGAGGCTTGAAATGGGCATCAAACAGGAGCTTGTTCCACTGGTGGCTCTCAGAGGAATAGGGAGAGTGAGGGCTAGGGCGCTTTACTCAATGGGCCTTAAGTCTGTGGCTGAAGTAGCGGAGGCGCCTGTTGAAAAGATCACCCGTCTACGAGGAGTTTCCACCGCGATGGCTGAGCGCATCATAGAAGAAGCCCGTAAGCTTGCGCCATGAACGTGGCGTCGATCGCTCGGCTCAGGGCAGAACATACAGGTGGATGACCCGTCTGTCAAACGGAGTGTAGGCGACCTTTACTGTCTTCACGCTGCTGATTCCCGGCAAGGGGAAATCGTGCGTGACCACTCGCACTTTCTTACGTCTCTCTGTTTGAAGTTTTTCAAAGACCTTGGCGTTGCCCTGGCTTGTGAGATACAGGGTCACCACGTCCGCGCTGCTCAGACGCACACTCTTATAGTCTCCCAGAACCACCTGCACCTGCCTGGCCAAGTTTTCGGAAGCGGCTTCAGCGTAGGCCTTCATCACAAGCTCTCTTTCATAGTCGACACCCACCGCTCGGGCTCCGAGTTTTGCGGCCTCTAAGAGAATGGCGCCGTCACCGCATCCGACATCTACAAGCAGCTCTCCGGGCTTTACTTCTGCAAGAGAAAGCATGGCCTGAACTATTTCCTTCGGGGTTCTGTCGTAGGGCGCCAGACTCAAGGCTTCTCTACGCCGAATGCTTTCGGTATCGACTCCGAGTACGGGGGTTTAAGCACGCCCTTTTCTGTTATGAAAGCCGACACAAGCTGCGGTGGAGTTACGTCGAAGGCGGGGTTCCAGACGTCGACGTCGGGCGGCGCGGTTCTGCACTCCATAAACTTCAGGACTTCGTCGGCTCCTCTTTGCTCAATCGTTATCCCCGTGCTCTCCAAGTCAAACGTGCTGAAAGGGGCCGCCACGTAGAAGGGCACATTGTGTTTTTGGGCGAGAACGGCGAGAGTATATGTGCCCACTTTGTTGGCTGTTGTCCCATCAGCCAGAATCCTGTCGGCTCCAACCACCACTGAGCCAATCTTGCCGGTTTGCATAAGGTAGCCGGCAGCCGAATCCACGATCAAAGTGGCCTGAACTCCTTCGTTTATCAGTTCAAGGGTTGTTAGTCTGGCTCCCTGTAGCAGCGGCCTCGTTTCCGTGGCGTACACGTGAAGCTGGGGGTTAAGTCTGTGGGCTTCGAGTATCACGCCGAGAGCCGAGCCCTGGCCGCTTGTTGCAAGCCTCCCCGTGTTACAGTGGGTGAGCACGGCGTTGGCGGCAGCGACGAGTTTTGCGCCGTTTTCGCTCAGCCTGCGGTCCAGGTCAATCTCCTCTTCCTCTACGGCTCGCGCCTCTTTGAGAGCCCGCTCAAACATCTCTTCAGAGCTGTTCGCCGAGCCTGCCACATGTAATACTCTCTCAACGCCCCAGGAGAGGTTTCTCGCTGTCGGTCTTGCCCGCCTTATTTTTTCTGCGTCGAAAGCGACGGCTTCCACACTTTGCCTTAGAGGTAGCTTTCTATGTGTGTAAGCGGAGAGGGCAACTCCGTAGGCTCCCGCAACCCCGAGCGTGGGGGCTCCCCGCACTGCAAGAGTCTTAATCGCTTCGACCAGGTCGTCCACAGTGCTGCACTCTATCCTCTTTACGTCGAAGGGCAAAGCCCGTTGATCGAGCACTTCCAAAGCGCACCCAACCCATCTTACAGGAGTCAGATCCAGTTTTTGACGCGGCACTTGGCGTTCGAAGCCTTGTACCCCTCCTCGTTTAAATAGTTCACACCGTCCACAGGGAGGCTACCATGGTTCGGAGCGACGAAAACATGTTCCGTAAGCCTGCGGCACAGATGTTTTCCAAAATCCCTAAAAAGGGTGTGGAGTTCGCTAGACAACTTGGAGCCAACTGTCAGATTCACCGAACACGGCGTTTCGGTGGAGGGCCCACTGGCGTCGACGATAGTAAACGAGGGTTTCGGGACTCCTACCCAGCGAGGAGTTGAACTCGATTGGCTCGAAGCCATGTATCTGCTTCAGAAGGGGAAACTCGGGATCTCAGCTGACGCCGAGACAACCGGCAGAATATCTTCTTCAAACAGGGATTTCTGGAATCTTTACGCCGTGTTCCAGGATCTTCTGTCCCAGGGGCAGAAAGTGGTGTTCGACGAACGTAGCGGAGGGCTGGTGGCGCGAACAGGTGAAAAAAGAGGCTATATAACTTTGAGCTCGGAGGCTCCGCTCACGGTCGAAATACTACGTGTCAAAGCCGAAAAGTTCCTGCGCGCAGGATGGACCCCGCTTCTAGCCATAGTGGACGACCATGGGACACCAACGTACTACCGGGCGGATACTAAGCCGCCTGCGCCCGACCGTGGTTCCGCTACGGAGGAGACTTAGGCTGAAGCCTTCTGCTTACATAGAAATGATGAGGCCGCTAAACTGCGTGATGATGGCTGTAGCAGTATACGTTGCAGCCGTGGTCGGCTCATCCGGCCTACCCTCCTTCGACCCTCGAGTATGGTATGCGCTTGCGACGGCTTTCCTGTTAGCCGGCTTCGCAATGGTCGTCAACGACATATCTGACGTCGAGGTTGACCGCGTGAATGAGCCGCACAGACCTCTGCCGAGTGGCAGGGCAACCGTTAGCGGGTCGAAAGCGTTCGCAACGCTCCTCGCAGTACTGGGTGTCGCCTTGTCCTTCGGCGACGGCCTGCTCGAGGCGGCTCTGGCTGTTCTTTCAGTGGTGCTTTCAGTAGCCTACTCCAGGCGGCTGAAAAAGAGTGGTTTACCCGGGAACCTTGCAGTCTCATATAATGTGGCGCTCCCCTTCCTGTACGGGGGGATAGTCACAGGAGGATTGAAGCCGGTACTCGCCGTTTTCTTCGCCTTGGCGTTCCTCTCCAACACCGGACGCGAAATCGTAAAGGGAATAGCTGAAGCCAAAGGCGACGCCCTGAGCGGCGCGAAAACGCTTGCACTCGTACACGGACCAAAAGTCGCCAGCAGAACCGCGGCCACGTTCAGCCTTCTTGCGGTCGCGTTCAGTCCGCTTCCACTGTTGTTCAAAGACATGTCCGCCCTAGGTTACGGTTTGCCTGTCGCCTTAGCCGACATAGGCTTCCTGTATCTTGTAACAGAGTTGCTGGCGCGCCCCGAGAACACGGAGACGGCTAAAAAGGTGCGCCGGCTATACAAGGTGCCTATGTTCGTGGCCATAGTTTCCTTCCTTGCAGGAGCTTTGCTCTGAATCCGGCTTCAAAGCTTAACTTACACTGGGCCAAATCTCTCTGGGTGTGCCACAATACCTGAGTATACGCCTCCAAGAGGAATGCATGACATAGGTCCAGATGAAATGGAGCGGAGAACCTGGATCATTTCCCGTATTGAAGACACAATCAGACGTTACGGATTCAGAAAAGTCGAACCGAGTTTCGTAGAGCATCTGGATACTTTAACCGCCAAAAGCGGAGAAGCGGTTCTGGGAGAAGTATACCATTTTAAGGACAAAGGGGGAAGAGACCTCGCTTTAAGATTTGATCTCACAGTGGGTATGGCCCGCATGGTGGCCAACTCATTCGACCTAAGGGAACCAATCAAGTTTTACGCGTTGTCCCCGAACTGGAGGTACGATGAGCCTCAGTACGGTCGCTACAGATGTTTTTGGCAGTGGGATGTAGAAACCTATGGGGTTGCGGAGCCGTCAGCGGACGCCGAAGTAGTTGCCGTAGGTCTGAGTGTGGCCGAGTCGGCGGGTCTCGACGACGTAGTGGCAAAACTGTCAAGCAGAAGACTCCTGGAGACCCTGCTTAAGAAGGCGGGTGCCGCGGACAGCGGCAAGGTATCCTATCTGCTTAGAACCCTTGACAAAGCATCGAAAATCGATGCTGGCGAGCTTCGGAGAATGGTGTCCGCGTCGGGTCTGGGAGAACAGGCCACTGAGCAGATCGTTTCGTTTGGAAAGATAAAAGGCGCATACGACAAGGTGTGTGGCGAACTTGAGAAGGCTGCGGGACCGGAAGGCTCCCAAGCACTGGCGGAGCTCGGTTCAACTGTGGACGAGCTTGCCTCGCTTGGATTCGCAAACAAAGTGGAAGTGGACCTGGGGATTGTGCGCGGACTCGACTACTATGATGGGGTAGTGTTCGAAGGTGTGGACTCCCGTCTGCCGAAGGCCGGGTCACTTTTCGGGGGAGGCAGGTACAACGGTTTAACCGGATTATACGGCAAGCGGTCTCTTCCAGCTACAGGCGTCGCAGGCGGGATAGAGCGCATGATGCTGTCTCTTGAAGCAGCCGGCAAACAGCATCGGGAGACGCCCGCCGTAAGCGTATATGTTGCAGCCGCTTCATCTGAGCTGAGGCTTAAGGCTGCCTCGGTGTGCGCAAAACTCAGGGAGTCTGGCATAGTGGCAGAGTATCCGCTCAAAGACTGGCCTCTGCGCAGGCAACTGGAGTACGCTGACGCCCTGGGCCGCACGCATGTCATGGTGGTTGGAAAAAGGGAAATAGAGAGCCACCTCTATACTCTGAAAGCGCTTAAAAGCGGCGAGCAGCGTCAACTTACGCTCGAGGACACGATAAGGGAGCTTTCCTCGATCAACAGATGACGCCCCCGTAGCTCAGCATGGACAGAGCGGCTGCCTCCTAAGCAGAAGGTCGGGAGTTCAAATCTCCCCGGGGGCGCTTATCCGCGGCTTGCGGCCGTCGAATTCGACGTGGACATGTTGAACACTTCGGAGTATTCGGACCATGCTGTCGGCGTGGAAGTCTCGCTTAGACGTCGAATAGGTTGCTGCTGTTTCCTGTGACCATGGAGAAGCTTCAGATTTCTGCGAGGAAAAGTTGGCTAAGATGGTTTAAGCTTCCTACCGTCCTTGGGCGCCAGAGGTTCCCTGGATACTTTGCTTGGGCAGATTACGTCACCGTGCGTTGGGATGCTGTGCAGCAGACTCTGAACCGGTTCCCATGCAAACATGAGCTACTTGGTATACCAGAGGGTTACAAAGTAAAGCGCGTACGCTGCAATGTAGCTTCCGCCCATCTGCATGCTTGAGCCGCCCGCTGAAAAACCTGACAAGACAAACAGAAATCCTCCCAGGCCGGATGCGAAGACCGACAAAACGGCGAGGATAGACGCAAACCGTACGCTTCTACGTTTAAAGGCGAACGAATACGCCGCGACCACAACTCCCAGTAGAAGCGCAACTGATCCTTCAAACGCATGCCACTCGAGAAAGGGGCCGCGGCTGGTTATGGCTGCGAAAAAGCCTTGGAGAGATTTTCCCACATTGGTTGGCGAAGTTGTAACGAATACGTTTACGAAATCGCCCGTCCATCCTTGAAGGCTAAGCAACACCAGCTGGAGGACGACCACCACTCTGAACGGTTTCCACTTGAACGAGTTAACGTTCTCCATTGTCGAACTAATCTTTTCCGCTAGACCGGTTGCAGGCATATAAGCCGATGGTTCGCCAATCGCCTTCGCCTATACGGTTGTCCGCCAGGCACTTTGACATACTGGCTGTAGCCGAACACGTTGCATGGGAAAACTGCTATACTGTAGCTATACTGTACTATTGTGTCAGGTGAACGGCTTTCTGGTTTACAAGTTCCATTACACAAACCGTACGGGGTTCCAAAGAGCACGAAAGTAGTTGGCATGTTTGCGTGAAAACGTAATGTAGAGCCTACATAGCAGGCTTACTCACTGGGTTTATATTAGCTCGTAAATGTTTGCTTTTAAGGTGTTTTTGTTGGCTAAACTTCCACAAAAAGCGATTGAACTCATCGAAGGCAAGAATTTCGCAAACATAGCGACAGTCGAGTCAAACGGGTGGCCGCACGTCACAACAGTTTGGGTTGATAGGGAAGGAGACACGATCCTCGTAAACACCGCAGTCGGCCGCAAGAAACACAGGAACCTTTCCAGGGACCCCAGAGTGTCGCTTGCAATCAACAACGTGTCAAACCCCTACGAGGCGGTGTTCATCCAAGGAAAGGTGGTTCAGGCCGTTGAGGGAAACGAGGCTGAAAACCACATCCATAAGCTCAGCAAAAAGTACACTGGAAGAGACAAGTATCCTTTGGCTCCCGGAGAAAAAAGAGTGCTGTACAAAATCGAGCCCGTTAAAGTGGTGACTTGGCCTCCTTCAAAGTAATAGGAGCCCAAGTCGAGGCCGTGGTCTTAGCTGCGGGTTCGGTCATCACAGATCAGCCCTTGAAAGCCCGCGCATTAGACCATACATTGGACACGGCTGACAGGATAAATTTTTCTATAGGTTAAGGCTGAACGCGGACACCTGCCTTAGCCTGAAGCCAAAAGTTCTCTTATCTTTTTTATATTTTTCATAACTGAAAGATCGGAGCCGTCGGCTATCACCTGCGTAGTGTTCAGCGAAGAACCTCTGAAGACGGATCCCGCGAGAACACCTATTCTGACGCAAATTTTTCTCCCCTCAGAGTTAAGAACACCGCGGCTGAAATAGAACTCCCAGCCCTCTTCCAGAGTATCAAGTAGAGAAGCAAGCTCCTTCTTCTTGCTTTTCAACACTGGGTCCTCGGCTTGTCTGTCCCGCCTAGTGTCAGCCACTTGTGTTTCAGTCTGGCTCCGCGTATATGGGTTTCGTACGCCTTCCACGGTAAACTTGTTCGCTGCTGGATCGCTAAGCGTTTTGACCGACATGGTTAAGGCTCCGGTGCTAAGGCAAAGCGGGATGAACGCCGAACACGAAGCCGTCAAAAAAGTGATTCTGGAACTGTTTGAAGCTGCACGGAACAAGGATTTCGAAACGCTGTCGCTCGTAAACAAGTGGGATGAAAGATACTCCAAGTTCAGCGACGTACCCCCTCTTGAGAGGCTTGAAGGCGAACGCGCCCGACATTTCGACGAAGTCATGTACACCAACATAACAGATTTCACTTGCCTGGTTGAAGATTTCAAGGCGGAAGTGTACGAGCGCTGTGCTGTAGCCACATGTTATCTCAGGTATGGAGGGATCTTTGTTAACGACTACTCATTTGAGGCGACACGTCTGTCTGCGCGGTCGAGGGCCACGTTTGTTCTCGTGCTTGACAGGGGAAGATGGAGGATTGTTCACCAGCATCTTTCACAGATGAGTTCCGGAGAACCCGTCTACGGCGAAGAGTGAACACGAACAACTGTTCCGGGGGACCTGAGACAAACAGCCGTTCTGTGAGGTTTTCCGTTGTACGCTGGAATCAGGGAATAGGTTTATCTTTATTTACGTCTCAGGTTTCCGATGTCCAACGCTACAACTCCACGACAGATTCCGGTTTACACAGTCGACAAGGTTTTCCCTGTAGATAAGGAGCTTGTGAAACAGTTACGGGAGATGAAAATAAGCAGGGGATTCCTGAACTCCATGAAAAGCCAAGCTGTGAACTGCCCGATGGTCGGAGGGGAGTCTCCGGCCATCAAGTGTCTAGCCTGCCAATACTTCGTCAGAAGAGTGAAAGGCACGGTCTACTGCAAGTTCGGCCTCGTCTGAGTTTTCTAAGGGGTCAGTGTGAGCTCTGTCTTGTTCTGACGTGGAAGCCTGGACTTCACTTGGCTCAACGCCTGCTCGAAGTCAGATTCGTTTATCACGAAGTCGCTCAGCATCTTCTTGTAAGAGGACCCGTGTTTGTCTATGAAGTTTCTGATCGCCAGCATGGACGCGGCCTGAACCATCCCCGCTATGTCTGCACCACTCATACCTGATGTCTCCCGTGCCAGCTTGTCGATGTTGACACCCTTGGAAAGTGGCTTGTTTCTGAGATGTATCTCGAGTATCTGTCTTCTGGCCGCTTCGTCAGGCAACGGTATCTCAACCACTTTGTCAAACCTTCCAGGGCGTAGAAGAGCGTTGTCTACGAGGTCAAGCCTGTTGGTGGCAGCAACCACCGTAACATTGTTCAACGGAACTATACCGTCCATCTCGGTCAGAAGCTGGCTTACCACCCGTTCTGTGACGTTTGAATCCGAACCTGATCCCCGTGACGGTGCCAGCGCATCTATTTCGTCAAAGAACACTATCGACGGGGCGGCTTGCCTGGCCTTTCTGAACACTTCTCTCACAGCCTGCTCTGATTCGCCCACCCATTTCGACAGGAGTTCAGGTCCCCTGATGGCGATGAAGTTGGCTTCGCTTTCAGTGGCCAACGCTTTGGCGAGCAGGGTTTTACCTGTGCCCGGGGGACCGAACATCAGTATGCCTTTGGGAGGATTCACTTTGGCGGTGGAAATCAGCTCAGGATATTTCAGAGGCCATTCAACAGCTTCTTTGAGCTCCTGTTTAACCCCGTCTAATCCGCCGATGTCTTCCCAGTGGACGTTGGGTTTCTCTATCAGCACTTCGCGCATGGCGGAAGGATGAACTTCCTTTAGAGCTTCTTCAAAATCAGCCATCTCCACGCTGATTTTGTTCAAGACGTCTGCTGCTATCTTCTCCTGGTTGAGGTCAACCTCGGGAAGAATTCTTCTGAGCGAATGCATGGCTGCTTCTTTGGCGAGGGCAGCAAGATCGGCTCCTACAAACCCATGGGTTACCTCGGCGAGTTTTCCGAGATCCACGTTCTTTGAAAGAGGCATGCCTCGCGTGTGAATCTGCAGTATCTCAAGCCTTCCTTCGACGTCAGGAACCTTTATTTCGATTTCACGGTCGAACCTACCCGGTCTTCTCAAAGCTGGGTCGATTGCGTTGGGGCGGTTAGTGGCCCCTATCACAACAACCTTCCCTCTTGACTGCAGTCCGTCCATAAGGGTAAGCAGTTGCGCCACTACTCGGCGTTCTACTTCTCCTGTAACTTCTTCACGTTTAGGTGCTATGCTGTCCAGTTCATCTATGAACACTATCGACGGAGCGTTCTTCTGAGCTTCTTCGAAAATTTCCCTCAGCCTTTGCTCACTTTCACCGTAGAACTTGCTCATGATTTCAGGACCGCTGATGCTCAGAAAGTGGGCGTTGGTTTCGTTTGCAACGGCCTTGGCGAGCAGGGTTTTACCTGTGCCCGGGGGACCGAACAGGAGAACGCCTTTCGGAGCTTCTACTCCGAGTCTTTCAAAGAGCTCGGGATGCTTTAGCGGAAGCTCTATCATTTCGCGAACCTTCTGAACAACCTCACGCATTCCTCCTATGTCTTCATAGGAAACCTGCGGCAGGTTCTGCACACTCTCAGCTTTTTCGCTGAGCTCCACTTTCGTGCCTTCGCTAACGATCACAGCGCCGCCGCCTGGCGTGGTAGAGTTCACTACCAAACTGATCCTTCTACCCATGACTGTTATGGGTACAACGTCTCCTCTTCCAAGGACCCTGCCAGCCAGTATCTGCGCCAGAAACTCCTCTACGCCTATTATTTGAAGCGGCTCTGTTGGCGCAAGGGAGACCTTTTCTGCCGGCTTAACTTCCGCTCTCTGAACGTTGACCTTGTCGTCGAGTCCTATGCCCGCGTTGTTCCTGGTAAAAGAGTCGAGCCTTATTATTCCCCGCCCGTAGTCGTCTACGTAGGCGGGCAGAACCTTCACGAACGTCTTTCTTCTCCCAGTGATCTGAACCACGTCGCCGGTCTCTATTCCCAGCTCCTTCATCGCTTTTGAATCCATTCTGACAATTCCTCTACCCACGTCTTTGGCAAGCGCTTCTGTGACTCTGAGTTCGATAATATTATCGCCCAAAGTTAATCACCAATCACTAACCTATGGTTAGTGGGATATATTTAAAGCTCTCCCGAGCAGCATCACACATCCCAGTCCTGCCCGAGAAACGGCTTCCACACCCCAACAGAAACGCACTACCTTCTCCTCTTACCGCGAAACCTATTCCCGCCTGCGCCCTTTCGCCTATAGGAGCGCCCGAAAGGCCTTTCTTCAAACCTCTCGGACCTGGGCTCGCCCTTAGGAGGATTGGGGAAGTTGGACTTGACCTCATTCACCCTGGACTCCAGCTGCGCCTTCAGCTCTCCGGAGACGTCTCTGCCCCCGTAGAAATCAATCCTTGAAGCTATGCTCAGCTTCCCGGCGTAAGCCCTAGCAATTTTGCCCCTCTGCCACCTTGGCGCAGTATGGATGAGCGGGTCCTGAAAGATGACACCATGCTTGGGAGGCTTCGCCCCCTTCCTGATAGCCCTGAACAACGCTTTCTCCGCTCCAAGAACCTGAACCGTGCTCGACGGAAACTTGGCCAAGCGCTCTAAGTCTCCTGCAGAAGCGATAAGCCTTGCACCGAGCACGGGGCCAGCCAAACCAGTCAGGTTGGGCGCCACTTCTTTCATAAGCGTCTCAATGTATCCGGTCAAATGGTTTCTAAGGCTATAAAGCTGATAGACCGCGTGGGACATCACTCTGATTGGCTCAAAATCCTCTTCCGAAAGCTCTCCTCCTGTTGATTCTCGGGCGGCGACAGCAATCTTATCACATGTTTCTCTGGGGAAATCAAGTGAGCGAACAGCTTCCTCAGTGAAGTTCTGACGCAAGCCCAGCGACGACACCAATCTAAGATAGGAGGCGTTGTCCTCGACAATTTCACCAAGTTCCGGGAAATGAAGCCCATACCATTCCCTTATCCTTGAAGCGAAGATATTAAGTGTCTTGTCGAACTCGTCAACGGCGTTCACAGCCTGTGCCACGATTCTATCCTTCCTGCCAGACTGCTCAGCTATCCCTTTCTTGGTCGCCTGCAGAGCCTTCTCACGCACAAGTGCGAGCGCCTCCTGCAGGCTAAGTCCGAGAGCGGAAGCAAACTTCTCATCGGAATAGACTGGGACGCTTACGCTGTCGGCTGACACAACCTGAAAGTACTTGGAAAACTGGGGTTCAACAGTCACGATCGACGAAAGACCTAGCTCCTGAGCCTTTCTGATAAGCTCTTTAAGGTCGGATTCATCGTCGCCGGTTCTCCTGACGGCGGCCACGACCTCTCCGTCCTCCTGCACCACGAAGAACCCGTAAGCCGACGAAGCGAGATAAGCCTGCATGTCTAGACCCCTGCTGCCGAAGTATTTATCCATATAGTAGAGGACGACTCTTAGAAGCTGGGAACACGAAAAACATGTGTACGAAAGAGGTGTCAGAAGGACCTTCTTGGTCCTCCGAAATCCGTGCCCTCTCTTCTATATACCAGTCTCCTGAAATAGATGGCCCTCTTGCGTATCCTGGGCACAGGAGACCTTCTGGGCTTCGGTTCAACCTTAGGCGTCGATGAACGAACTTTGCCAGCCTTCGTAAGCGAGCCGTGACTTGGCATTTCTTATTCTCTCTGAATCTGAAATAGAGTGCACCAGATTTAAGAGTTATCTATATTTCAAGAGGCCATGGCTAAGGTTAACTCTGGCACTGTGATCGCAACCAAGGTCACGGCGATCAGTTTGTGATTCGCTCAGCTGATTCGCCCAACGTTAAAAGCCGGCTGACCCTCTTACTGGGAATACTTGCACTTGAAAAAGTGGCCATCGCGTGTGTTCTGACAGCCAGCTCCCATGGCGGAGTCGCGGGACTCGAAACCCTAGTAGACCGCTGGGATGCAGTCTTGTACATTCAGATAGCGGAGAAAGGGTACTCTAACTCATTCAGCTCGGAGCTCTACGCCTTCTCTCCATTTTATCCTGCTCTGATATACCTGGTTCACTTTTTAGCAGGCTCGTACTCGCTTGCGTCTGCGCTTGTATCAAACATCTTCTCGGCTGCCACAGTGGTGGCCTTCTACTACGCTTTGGGTTACAGGGGAGCCTTGCTTGCATCGATATTCCCGACATTCGCTTACTATTCTACGGCAGGCTACTCAGATTCTCTCGCGCTGTTCTTTCTCGCGTGTGGAATAATATTCTACAGGAAAGGCAGGTATCTGAGAACAGGAGTCATGTTCGGATGTGCAACAGTTGTACTGTACTCTGTTGCACTGGCAGCGATTCCACTGGCGGCTGGACTGCTCCTACATCGCGGAGGATCAAGGCTCTCCGCAGCCGCCTCGATGTTTCTGCCGGTATTGGCTGCGGGGCTGTCGGTTCTGGGAGGCTACTATCTTGCCACAGGAGACGCAACCCTGTGGTTCAGGCTTCAAGCGTCGATCTGGGGAACTCAGTATACTTCTCCGGTCGGCCAGGCTGTGTGGCTGCTCAATCTAAACGGCAAAGGGTGGTTCACTCAGCAGGACTGGCAGGTTCTTGGCCTCAGGCTGACGCCGCTGTACTGGTTCATAAGAAACGTTGTGTTCGAAGCCTTCTACATCGTGGGGGCAGCACTACTGATGAGAAGCAAGGATTCAACAGACCATGTTCTGGGCTATATGGTGCTAGTGGTTTCCATACCGCTTCTCTTCGTGATAGGTACCCCGGCCGCTTCCGTCCCGAGGCTCCTGCTTCCAGGTTTCCCGGCTTTCAAAGCGTACGGTAATGGGACGCTTTCTGGAAAATGGACTTTCACCGCGTATGTCGCCGTATGCACTGCAGCAACGATGTTGATAGCGCTAACCCAGGCGTACGCTTTCTTCGCCTAACCTGCGACTGTAGGCGGAGCATTTAGCAGGCCGGGGACATGAGTTGTTTTGGGCAACGCGGCCACGTGGGCCAGTTCAGCCTACAGATAGGCAAGCGACGACCTCAATGCTTTCAAACCCTTCTCGAACAGGGTCTTACGCCCGTCTCTGATTCCGTAGAAAACAGTGTACAAAGGCGCCAACGCCACGTAGAATGCCGTTCTAGCGGCAAGGGAGTCGTCATCTGTCTTTCGAGCCAGTTGTAGGACTCTGGTTCCCAGTCGCCTATCGAAGAACAGGCCGGCGTAGTCCAATGCTGGGTCGCCTATACAGCAGTCGCCCCAGTCAATGAGGCCGCTGAGACGCCTTTCTCTCACGATTATGTTGCGAGGATCAACGTCGCCGTGTATAAAGCATGGTTCGAATTTCTCTGAAAACGCGCTGGAACGCCATTGTTCAAGAACCCGTAACACATCCCCGTAAAGCTGGCTTTCCACATGGGGCCTTACGGCTGAGGCGAAGCCGAGCAGTCTTCTGTGGACCTGACTCTTCCATGTACGTCGTGAGTATACGGGTACGAGGCCTCGGCATCTGGAAGCCATGTCCAGAGAGTGTATCCGGTTGAAAGCCGAGATGAAATCGGTCGCCAATGAGTGTACTTCTGAAAGGCTTAGTTTTCTGCTTCCAATTGGGCTTCCTTCGATTTTTCGGTAAATGAGCACAGGAATCTGGGGGTAGTTCGGCCTCACGGCTGTTTTCGTCGAGCGAGACACAGGTAGTCCAGGAGTCCCGTGCATCTCCCGGATCACGCATGCCTCCTTGAATATCTGAGACGACCCTTCCAGTCTCCTCGGAGTCTTAACCACAAATTCGGAGCCAAGCGCGTACACCCAGTTGTCCCATCCGCCTCTCAGAGATTTTATGGGTGCATGCGCAAACGCCGGAAGATGGTGCTCCAGAATTTCACGTATCTCGCAAACGGCGGGTGGCGAGACTTCCAAGGCGGAAGACTTCTACACCCGGCAATATAACCGCTTGGGTCGCTCGTTGAACAGCAAACTAAAATTGGCGGAGCCGCTTAACCTGTGCACTGGTGTTCCTGTTGTCTTCTAACAACGAATACACTCGGGAAGTCGCCGAAAAGCTGACTGAGGCTGACGCCAGAACAGGGGACCGGGTGGAACTCACCAAGGGCGGCCGGTCAATCGTGGGGACGCTGATGCCAAGAGTCAGCCTTTCGGCATCGGACATTGTTACAGTCAAACTTGACAACGGCTACAACATCGGCGTCCGCCTCCGCGAATGGTCCGTGCGGGTTGTTGAACACGCCAAACCGGCAGGCGGCTCCAAACGAAAGGCGCGCACGGGCGGCGCAGACCACGGTGACGCCGAAGTTGCGTTTGTGAGCACAGGTGGAACTATAGCCAGCAGAATAGAATATGAAACGGGCGCTGTTCGCCCAGCTTTAGACGCTTCAGAGCTGGTTGAACTGATACCTGAACTGGGGTCTGTGGCATCGGTCAGAGCACGTGTCCTGATGAGTGTCCTGAGTGAAAATCTGACTCCGTCAGACTGGTCCAAGATATCGAAAGGCGTGATTGAAGAAATACAGAAAGGATGTAAAGGAGTGGTGGTGGCAACAGGCACCGATACAATGGGGTACACGGCGGCAGCGTTAAGCTTCGCTTTAAGAGGAGTAAAGATTCCAGTGGTTCTGGTTGGTGCGCAGAGAAGCAGTGACAGGCCCAGTAGCGACGCGTATATCAACCTGGTTAACGCGGCGAGCTTTGCTAAAAACTCGAAGTTGAACGGCGTATTCGTATGCATGCACGCCGAAACATCTGACGGAAAATCGGTGGTGATAGACGGGGTGAGAACGCGTAAGCTGCACACGAGTATGCGCTCCGCTTTTAAACCTGTGAACGCGAAGCCGGCGGCATACGTTCAGGGTTCGGAAATAACGTACACGCAGACCATTCGTGTGAGCACAGAGCCGGAAACAGGCTTCACGCCAGAGTTCTCCGATAAGGCTTCTCTGATCTACTTTTACCCGGGCATGGACGTAGAGCGTTTTAGGGCTGCGGCACAGAACGCAGAAGGCGTCGTCATAGCTGGAACGGGGTTGGGACACGTTTCTTCCGCTCTTACCGAATGCGTTTCCACGTTGGTTAAATCAGGATGCAACGTGTTCATGACTTCTCAGTGTCTTTGGGGAAGAGTGAACATGAACGTTTACACCACTGGAAGACAGCTTCTTACGGCTGGCGTTGTTCCTCTGGAAGACATGCTTATGGAAACCGCTTACGTGAAGTTGAGCTGGGCGCTCGCCAACTTTCCACGTGAAAAGGTTCCAGAAATCATGAAAACCAACCTTGTTGGCGAAATATCAGAGCGATCGGTCTATGAGGAGCAGGTGATCTGAAATCAAAGCAGGGCTGGAAGTACATCAGCAGCTGGAAGTGAAAGGGAAGCTTTTCTGTAACTGTCCTCCGCAGACAGGTCCAGCCGATGGCGCTATCAGGTTCGTCAGATTTCTGCGCGCATCGCGTAGTGAACTGGGTGAAGTTGATAGGGCTGCCTCGTTCGAGGAGAAACGCAGCAGGACCTACATCTATGAGGCTTCGTCTGCTAACAGCTGTCTTGTTGAAATGGACGAAGAGCCGCCTCACAGGATAAATCAACAAGCCCTGGAAGCTGCCCTGATGGTGAGCCAGCTTCTGGAAGCCAACGTGGTTGACGAAGTCCAGGTGATGCGAAAACTTGTTATAGACGGTTCCAACACAAGCGGATTTCAAAGAACCGCGCTCGTTGCTACGGGTGGAAAAATCAATGTACGGGGTAAAGTGGTTGGAATATCCACTGTATGCCTGGAAGAGGACGCAGCAAGACTCGTAACAAATGACAGGCTCAAAGGAGAAGCCACATACAGTCTGGACAGACTGGGGGTGCCTCTGATAGAGATCTCCACTATGCCTGACTTGGAGTCACCCGAGGAAGTGGAGGCTGCTGCGGCAGAGATAGGAAGAATTCTAAGGCGTACCCGCCTTACAAAAAGGGGTCTGGGCACTATAAGACAGGACGTCAACATCTCCGTTGAAGGGGGATCCAGAGTTGAAATCAAGGGCGTCCAGTTGCTCAGCCTGATACCCGAAATCGTGAAACTCGAGGTCGCAAGACAGAACGCTCTTGTTGAACTCGGCGAATACCTTCGAAGAACCTATGGGAGTTTCTCGGCAGGCGACCCCGTCGATGTTAGTCAGATATTTGAACACACTGAGTGCAGGCTTATTTCCGGAGCTCTTTCAAAAGGCTGGAAGGTGTTCGGCGCAAAGGTTACTGGGTTCAGCTCGGTTTTCGGGAAAGTGGCAGGATACAAGAGGTTCGGGGCTGAAGTTGCCGATTACGCCAGACAGCTTGGAGGTGTAGGTGGACTTCTCCATTCGGACGAACTGCCAGCCTACGGGGTCACCGAGGACGAGGTCCGCGCAGTTAGATCGATGCTAGGATGCCTTGATAAAGATGGGTTCGTGCTCGTGGTTGGGGAAACCAGAAAGGCAGTAGACGCCTTGGGCTTGGTGTTAGAGAGGTGCAGACAGGCTTTCGAAGGACCTGTGCCCGAAACACGGGGCGCACTCCCCGACGGCACCACCAGGTATCTGAGACCAATGCCTGGAGCCGAGAGAATGTACCCTGAAACAGATGTGCCTTACGTAACGGTTGGAGCCGATGAAATTCGGCGCGTGAACGCCAAAATTCCACCGCCGCTCGAAGATTTTCTCGAAAACCTTGTGGGCGCAGGCGTCAGCCGTGAACTCGCGGGCCAGGCCGTCAACTCCGAATGGGTGAACGTTCTTGAAGCCGCCTACCGGGCTAATAGCGCCAGCGCACCCATCGCATGCGGTCTGCTTGTCCAAGATGCTAAAGAGCTGGAAAGGGAAGGAGTACCGGTTTCCGATCTTGGCGACGATGTGCTTTTGAATATGATTGCCCGCGCGGTTGCCGGAAAGTGGAGCCGCGCCCAAGCGAAGCTTGCATTGAGGAGACTCGCATCTGGACAGGGTTCTCTCGACCAGATAGAGCATGACATGTTTTCCGAGGAGATGCGCTCTATAGAGATAGAGTCTGTGGTGGACCGCGTTGTGCAGGAGAATCTTGACCTGATTAGGGCGAAAGGCGAGGCTGCTCTTGCGCCGTTGATGGGTGACGTGATGAAGGCGGTCAAAGGCAGGGCGCAGGGCGCTACAGTATCAAAGATTCTTTCTCAAAAGATAAAGAAAGTGCTGACGACGGCGTCTACGTAAGCGGAACAAGCACAGTGTCCTGAACGTCAGGGCCCGTGCCCGCGTATCTTACGGGGACACCCAGTTCTTCTGCTACCTGATTCAAGAAATGTTTGGCGTCTTCTGGGAGTGCAGAGTAGGAGCGAACACCAGCCGACGACGGGTAGAGGGCGTCAAGTTTGGTAATGGCGCAACTGGTCGCGCCGTTAAGCCTGATGCTTTTCTTTGCAAGCGTAAAATCGAATGGCGCCGCGCGTCTCGGCCTGCCTGTAACCGTTCCCCTTTCCACCCATCCACGTTTCTCCAATTCTTCGGAAGATAGCTCCGAGTCTAACGGACCGTTGCCTACTCTCGTCACATAACTTTTGAACACGACTATGACCTCGTCTACATATGTTGGACCGACTCCGATGTCAGAGCATACGGCTGACGCGGTCACGTCTTTGCTTGTGACGTACGGGTACGTTCCATGGTACAGTGACAGGAAGGTGCCCTGTGTTCCTTCGGCAAGGATCTTTGAATTTTTCTCGACTTCCGAATGAATCGAAGCCACAGTGTCCCCCAGAATCTTTTCCAGCCTCCCGTCCTGAGAGCAAAGTTTTAGCCTGCGCCCCACTCTGTCCTCCATGGCTGGTCCTGTCCCGGTTCCCGTAGTGGAGATCTCTTTACTCAAAAACTGGCTGGAGCGATCTCGCTCAACGTGTCCCTGCTCGATAAGACCTGCTTTGAAGTCCACGGTAAGCCTAGACATAACTCCTGTAACAGCCGCCTCTGACAAAAGCACCTGTGGATCGACAAGCACTCCTGGAGAAATCAGGAGTCTGGTTGACTGATTAACGAATGAGGAGGGCACCATTCTCAGCTTGAACGTTGTTCCGTTATATACCACTGTGTGGCCGGCGTTGGGTCCGCCTCCCCCTCTTACGCCGAACACGGGGTTTGTTAGAAGCGCATGATAGGCAACTATTTTTCCCTTCCCTTCGTCGCCGTAGAATCCGCCTACAACTATGTCTACTCCCATCGACCTTCGAAGTATAGACTCCGATATAACCTTGGCTTCTGGTAACGGATAGTCAAAAGATTCCCGATGTCTGCCGCCAGACGAACTCGCAGGACGGCTAAAACGTGCCACCCGCTCCTTCGCACATAATTACGGGCACGTTAACAGCTTATATAGTCAGATGACTTTTCCAATTGCCATGAATTTTGTGTCAGATGGCAATGGTGGTTTACTGCTCTCCGGCCGATTTTATGATTGCAGTCTGCTGATACATTCAGCGAGGTATTGAAGGGTGACAGCAAATTGACAGAGCTTGAAAAACCAAATCCTTCGGATAGCTTGCGTCTGCCAAGAGAGGCTCTTGAATTCTTCGGAGGCGACGAACTGCGCGCGAGAGTTTTCATAGAAAAATACGCACTCAGAAACGAAGACGGAGAAATTGTTGAAAGAACGCCTGTGGAAATGTGGCACAGGGTGGCCAGAGAAATGGCGGGAGTCGAACCAACTGTTGAGAAAAGAATGGAATGGGAAGCAAAGTTCTTCTGGCTTCTTGAAGATTTCAGGTTTGTGCCGGGAGGTAGAATATTGTTCGGCGCCGCCCAGACTCGTCGATCTACCCTGCTTAATTGTTACGTTATCCCGATTAAAGAGGATTCGATAGAAGCGATTTTCGAATGGTGTAAAGAGGCTGCTCGTACGTACAGCTACGGGGGCGGAGTCGGAACAGATATTTCGGTTCTCAGGCCGAAGGGTGCGCCGGTCCACAATTCGGCGATCTATTCGACAGGCAGTGTTTCGTTTATGAATGTGATGAGCGAAACCACTGGCACCATCGGCCAGTCCGGGCGAAGAGGTGCTCTAATGATCACGATAAGAGTGGATCACCCAGACATCTTTGATTTCATCAAAGTTAAAAGAGACCTGAGGACCGTGAGATACGCGAACATCAGCGTCAGAGTTTCGGACGAATTCATGCGTGCAGTCAGAGATAACGCGGAATTCACTCTAAAATACGAAAGCGACAGGGCGGGCAAAATAGAGCGGAAGGTCAGCGCCAGAACACTCTGGAACGAGCTTATAACATCGGCTAGAGACTGGGCTGAACCCGGACTCATATTCTGGGACGCCGTTAAACGCGGTTCTCCGAGCGAATACAACGGCATGGAGGTAGTTACAACGAACCCTTGCTCCGAGCAGCCGCTTCAACCGTACGGTGCATGCGACCTCGGCAACATAAATCTGTCAGCATTCGTCAAAGACGCGTTTACAGCAAATCCTTCTGTCGACTGGGAAAACCTGGAGAGGGCGGTCCGCTATTCTGTCAGATTCCTTGACAACGTACTTACATACAACCATGACAGGCATCCGCTCAAAGCACAGGCGGAGGCGAGCGCAGGTAGCAGAAGGATAGGCGTTGGCTTTACCGGCCTTGCTGACATGTTCGTCAAGCTGGGCATAAAATACGACTCAAACCAGGCGCTCGAATTCGCGGACGAACTTTTCGCTAGAATCAAGGAGACAGCGTACGATGAAAGCGTGGAACTCGCCAAAGAAAAGGGGAGCTTCCCGCTTTTCGACGCGCAAAAGCATCTGTCAATGTCTTTCATTCAGTCTTTGAAGCCGGAGCTAAGAGACAAAATCTCCAGACACGGGCTGAGAAACGTGGCGATTCTAACCGTGCCGCCCGTAGGCAGCGGAAGCGTGCTCGCGGGCACATCAAGTGGGATCGAACCCATCTTCGCATTCAGCTATACGCGTAGGTCTGAGTCGCTCAGCAAAGAGAGGTTCAAGGTGTACCATCCGGTGGTGAAAGAGTATATGGAGAGATTCGGCGTAGACGACGAGCAAAGACTGCCGGACTTCTTTGTTCCGGCGCATAAGATCGAAGCCGAGTTCAGGGTCAGGATGCAGGCGACGATCCAGAAACACATAGACAGTGCGATTTCATCCACTGTTAATCTGCCAAGCGACGCATCCGTTGAAGATGTCTCCCGAATATACTTCCAGGCCTGGGAAGCCGGATGCAAAGGTATCACAGTTTACAGGGAAGGGTCGAGGGAAGGAATACTGATTACAGAAAACGCTGAGAACGTTGCAAGCGGCAGGAAACAGGAACCTGAGGAAAGACCGAAGGTTCTTTGGGGTCAGACCATCAAGATGAGGCTTCCGCAGGGGTGGATCTACGTGACCGTTAACAAGGATCATCAGGGCAGAGTTAAGGAAGTGTTTGTTAATCTCGGAAAGTCGGGTAGCGATGAGAAAACCTATAGTGAGGCGCTGGGCAGGCTAATCAGCAACTTCCTTCAAGCAGGCGGCGACGTGGATACCGTTATTCATTCTCTGAAGGGAATACAGGGCAAGAACGCGGCCTGGGATAGAGGCATGCACTTGCTGAGTGTACCCGACGCAATAGCGCAGGCGATAGAGCTCGCAGTCGGCAAGACGCCCGCTCACGGTGAAAAAGACAATGCGTCTCCACCGAAACAGGCTATCGGGGAAACATGCCCTAACTGCGGTGAAAAGACCCTCATAAACGAAAACGGATGTCTGAACTGTAAGACGTGCGGATACTCCAAGTGCGAATAGCTGTTCCCGTCATCTCATCAAATCAAACTGAAATATCTCTTTTTTCTTCCGCGTTTGACTCGGCTTCCTGCTCGGAGTATTCTTGTTTATCGGGCGGAGTTGGAAGCGAGACTTCTTTTTGTGACCCGACGAACGCCATGACTTCTTCAAGCACGCTTTCACCGCTTTCGGTTGTGAACAAGCCGTCGATGGCTTTGATGTCGGTGTGGAACGACGTTGCAAGAATGTCGCCCAGAACGGATCCGACTGAAGCTAGCTGCTCTTCGGCCTGAGGGATAACCGGTCCTATGTCTTCTTTGACAGATCTGATTGCTTCTATGGCAGGATGCAATACTGCTGCTATGTTTCCGGTCTCCATCACTGTTTCGATTCGAACTTCAATCAGCTCTAACGCCAGTCTACTTTTGGAGAGCTTGTTGCTTAAGTTTCTGACCAATGCAACCTCATTCGCATAGACCCTAGCCCTCTCGAGTTCACCTTTCGAATAGCTTTCCGCAGCGTAGCTCAAAAGTTCTTTACCCCTGCTGTCCATTCGCGCAACAGCCATATCGACTTTGGCGGTTATCTGGCGTAGAGCCGACACAGCCTCAGTTAACTGTTCTTTGAGCGGTTCGCTGCCTCTAAAAATACTAGCCACACCGATCCCTTCCCTGTAGTTCCGCGCTTAGACACGGCTAAAGCTATAACGGTTTCTAATGGTTTACGGGGAAAAAGGCTGTACCCATGTATCCGGGCTGTCTGAGAACACGTGATGTCGTAATCATCTCCGTTGGAATTCGAAGGCGTTCGGGCCCACTCTGTTTTTCCCATGCAGTGGTCCGAGACTATCTGACATGTTTCTCTGAAGCGTCCATCCGCCTTCAGAAGAAAAGGGTTACATGGTTTCCTTTGGTTCAACAGTACTGAAGGCTGTTTGTTTCGTTGTTTCGTTGTTTGACGCTACATAGATTTTCCGGTTCGGTTCAATCCTAGTTCTGAAGGATCGGGATTTTATCGCTTACTATTTATAAGTATCTGCGCCTAACGGCTTTGAACCCAAATGGTCGAAGCATACTGTGTCAAATGCAGAGCTAAAAGGGAAATCAAAGGGGCGGAGAAAGTGACCCTGAAAAACGGTAAGCCCGCTGTAAGGGGGACGTGCCCCGTCTGCGGAACCAAACTCTTCAGGATTGGTGCTGCTTAGCGGACGGACTGGGTTTGCCGGCCTGCAATCCCAAAATTTTATTTATCCATTCGTCAACGGCGTGCCTCGCTTCATAAAGGCTGAACATGTCCGGCAAACCTGAATTCACATTGCCTTAAGGCCGGGGGATGTTCGTTCCCGGTAAAAAGGGAAAGCATGGTCATCTTTCTCTTAGGGAGGAAACGTCTGACGCGCTTTATACACTCACACTTGTTTTACCAGACGTGGAAAAAGATTAAACCTGCTTTCGTGTAAGATACATGCGGCTGTGATGCGCCTGAACTCACGTGGAACCCAGCACAGATGTCATAGAAGAGCCGAGCTGAGCCGCTATATTATGACGAAAAGCACCAGACCGGTTATGGCTCCAAGTACGCTTGCGGATATGTTTACGCCATCGTTGTCGAGGGCGCGGATACCTTTATCAAGATTCGTGGGTGCGTCGCAGTGTACCCCGGTTTCAACTCTGGCACCGCACACCTTGCAAACATATTTTGCTTGAAGCGTTGCACCTATCAAGCTATCGTAAAGTGACCCGCATACGCCTGCGGCCGTAATCGCCACGATATATAGAAGTGGAATCGAGGTGTAGGGTTGCCGTAACTGGTCTGGTAGCACGAATGCACTCAACTCGGAATGGCCCAGAGTGGTCTGTAGTAGAAGAAGTAGATAACCTGCAAACGCCACCGTGAAAGCACCGATTACCGCGCCAGCAACACCCAAACCCGTTACCCCCCCGGACACACCTGGCTCCACTGAGCGCATAGTTGTAACCATTCTGGGCTTGGCTCTGCTCAGCAAGCCTATCTCGGTTGACGTGGTATCCGCTGAACTGGTTGCAAGCGCAGCCAGAAAGCCGGCGTAAAAGAGCGGAGAATTAAACGCAAGATGCAATCCGGCGAACACTGTACTTACAAGGCCGTTTGATACTACGTTGGTCCAGGAGCGCGTGCCTCCCTTAGGCTCTGCAGCACGGTTTAGCGCCTTCCTGACATAGCCCAGTCTTGTGAAAAGACTGTTAACGACCAGAAACAAGATGAGCAGGGCGAGGAATCCTGGGCCAATTGAGAATCCGACAACCAGACCCATGACTGCGGCTGTTACCGTTCCTTTGGCGTCAAGGAATTTCACGGCGTATGCAACCGGGGCCGCGACCAGAACCATCAGCACCACATAGATGTCGCCGACCAAGTTGCGTTACGAGACCAAAGATAACCTATTTAAGTGTTGAGGGATGCTCCTGCTAAACGCCATGGCCGCCCGTAAACCGGATGTACAGAAAACCCGCGCTGGGAACGTTGAACCACGGTAGATTTATTTAGTCGTCCGGTTTCCCCTTAATGTGAGAGCAAGCTTAGCCGCCGCGATTCTGATTCTTACCGTGCTTTCGATGGCGATGCCGGC
>JAVZLA010000018.1:0-24126 GCA_038883995.1 Thermoprotei archaeon
CTGAAAGAAAACGCGGCCGCACGAGTCGACGCCGCCTCACCGTTCGCGACATTACTGCGGAATAGCCCTGTTAAATCTGTGCACCATCATGATCCCCGCCACCCTATTAGAGTCTTCGACGTCTTCCGTGTCTGCGCAGAGGCTTCTGAAATCCGACGCCTCGAGGCTCACTTGTCTTATCCACGGATTGGTGGCCTAAGGTTGAAGTCGCTGATTCATCGAAGGAGGAAGCTTCTTTCGCGTACGGCTCTCATTCGCTCACCACGTAAACGCTCGGTTTCAGTGTTCGGAAACACTCCTTACTTGTTTGCTCAGAGACCGAGAAACAGGTAGGCCAATGACGCTACCAGACACACGAACACAATCGCCCAGAGAGGCTTGTTCCAGCGAAACACTTTGGCTCCGTCAAGCGGCATTATGGGTATCATGTTAAAAGCCGCGAGAAACAGGTTTATGCTGAGTCCGATTCCTCCCAGCTCGGCTAACAGAAGCGAAGAAGAAAAGAGGAGCGGAGTGTAAGCGACGGCGACGACTATGTTTGTGGCGGGGCCGGCCAGAGAGATTACCCCGTTTTCTTTTCTGGTCGCACTCACGGCCGAAATATAGGTTGCTCCGGGAGCCGCGAACACCACTCCTATAAGAGATGTGAGTAAAGCCAGCAGTAAGCCGTTCATCCAGAGTCTGAACTCCGCCCAGAAACCGTATCTACGTGCGACAAACTTGTGCATCATTTCATGTAGAATGAAGCCTGAGCCTACGACTGTAAGCGACGCGAACAGGTTTACGAAAAGAGTTCCCCCCCTTATCAGCTGGCCGCGCTCAGCGATCAGGAACGCCGAACTGAGCGCAACCCAGGCGATGATGATGTCCCTGATCTCTGTTGCCGATGATACGGGATACCTTCTCGCGTGAACAACTATCTTGGGCTGGCTCATGGCGGTGCCGAGGCTGACACAGTTGTGTGCCTCGGGAAGACGGTGTTCGTAACAGTACAGTCCACCACAGTAATGGCAAAGATAAGGGTAGACTTCTTGTTTGCCGCAAACTCTACAGGACAGCAGACGACACCTTCCACGAAACCCTTTTTTCAAACATATAAGCTGGACTTCTGTGCGTGCTCTTACAGTCGACCAGCGGGCGCCAGGAACCCTCTCTTCCCAGAGCTCGTGGTCAGCTTATCTACTGCGTTAAAAGCCTGGGAAACAAGTTTACCGATTGTGTCAGTGTTCCACGGCCACGTTTGCTCCAATCGTCTTTTCTGGCAGGGTTCGCTTCGAGGTCCATCTAACAAGAACCGGGACTACGGCGAACGCGTTTACGACGGCCATGGCGATAAACGTCTCATGCATTGCTCGACCAAACAGTTGAAGGTTCAGCCCTGAAGGAGCGGGTAGGCCTGCGAAAATCAGCTCAAGGTACGTCCTTGGGATGGAGACTGCCATGATGATGAAGGACATCGTGATGCTGAGAAGCAACCCCACGTTGAACAGTAGTGAGCTCATCCCTGACGCCACGCCTCTCCTCGCTGACGGCACGGCGTTCATTATGGACGCCAAGTTGGGCGCCGCGAAAACTCCTCCTCCGAATCCCGCCAAAATCATTGGGGCAACTATCTCAGTATACGGTGCTCCAGCGGGTAGGAGGGCGAACCATAAGAGTGCAGCTGAACCTATCACGATGCCCGCGGTTACGAACGGCCTGCTACCATACTTATCGGAGAGAAAGCCGCTTAACGGGCCCGAGCTCACGAATGCAAGTGAAAAGGGTACGAGATCCAGGCCGGATTGCAGTGCGCTAAGGAAGAGCGCGCCCTGAAGGTATATCACAAGAACAAGAGAAAGACCACCTCTCGCAATCGAGTTCAAGAGGTTCGCGGCTGCACCGCTTGCGAATTCGCGTATCCTGAACAACCTCATGTCAACCATCGGGTGAGCGACATGTAATTCGATGTACACGAAGCCCGCGATAAGCAGTAAACCCAAGACCAGAAGCGAAACGTATTGCAGGCCGAATCCTTGAAGCGCTCCTATAGTCGAGGAGAATAGCACCAGTCCAAGCCCAGGCGCAAAAAGAAGGTTTCCAACGTAGTCTATGGACTCCTTGGACACGGTTTTTACCTCGTGCAGCTTGGCGTACGCCCAGAGCGTTGCAAACGTGCCCACGGGGAGGTTAATCCAAAAGATCGAGCGCCATCCCAAGGTTGAGGTCAATATGCCTCCCGCTACCAGCGCGATCACCGAACCCGCTATACCCACAACCTGGTTCGTGCCGATTGCTCTTCCTCTCTCTTCTATTGGGAAGGCGTCGGTTAGGATGGCGTTGTTGTTTGCAAAAATCATGGCTCCCCCCAGACCCTGTATCATCCTGAACAACACGAGCACACCTCCGTTCCAGGAGATACTGCACAGGCCGCTGCCTATGGTGAAAACCGCGAATCCTGCGTTATAGAGTTTAACTCTTCCGAAGATGTCTCCGAGCCTGCCCAACGTTAGTAGGACCGTGGCAGAAACGAGGCTGTAGCCCATTATCAGCCATACAGCGTCGAACGCCGTCGTTCCAGGTAGCTCTCTTACGATCGTTGGAAGAGATATTACGACTATGTTGGAGTCCAGGAAAGCCATGAAAGCCGCCACTGTGGTGTTGGTCAACACAGTGTTCTTGTATTGCATTCTCGGGCGAACGGCTTCTTTGCAGCGTATATAAGCTTCCTGTAAGGCTCGTGGGAGCTGACGTCAGCTTTTAAAGACTAAGTGGTTCTTTTCCAAGTGACCGCAAGCTCATGGCATGGTGTGCGCCAACAGTCAGGAAATGAGTTTCTCAGAGGCTGGTTGCCTGTCTCTGAGAAACAGATACATGGTGGCGGCAATAATTCGCGCGATAACAGCGATGCTCAGCAGGAGTCTCACCGCGTGCACAATGTTCGCCAATCCAGTCAGATACTGCAGTAAGGCGCCGCTGGTCAATGATCCTGTGAGTGCGCCCAGTCCTCCCGCGGCACTGTATACGCCGATCGCCTTCTTCTTGTTAACCGCGTTGTCGAACAGATATGAAAAGTAGGCGGTGTTACCCACAGAGTTTGTAAAGCCACTCATCAGGTTGAACGCATACAGGTAGTATACCGAGGGCGACACCAGGTACGACAGTGGGAAAACAGAGAGTCCAAGCCTACCCAGGTACATTGTCAGTTTTCTGTTTCTGTCTACGAGTGCGCCGATCCTTCGTTGAAGCAGAAGGGTGGAGGAGCCGCCTATGACAGACATGGTTGCCACCTGTAGTTCGCTCATATGGAAGAGATAGACTTGGGCGGTGGGGAAAAGCGGCCACGCGAAAGACCAGCTTATTCCGAAGAGGTAGGTGACCAGATAGAACCTGTTCAAATACGGCGAGAGTTTTCCGGTTGTGGGTTCGCCAACCGTGTCGCGATATCTGAGCGCCATCAGCGCGCACGAAAGGTACAGTGCGGCAGCCAAATAGAAGAAGAGCCTCATCTGGGAGTATTCAACGTTTACCACAAAGCCCGTGGCGAGGGTGGCCGCCAGTCCTCCCATAGTAGAGTAGAAGCTGTACTGGGCCAGAGTTTTACCGCGAGAGTTTACGCTCAGACGCTCCATAACTAGGAGCCAGCCGAATGAAGAAATGCCGGAAGCCACGGCTATTGAAACATACGTAACAAGATACGTCGAAGGAAAACCGTATGCGTAAAGCCCCATGAACAGCCAGCCGAAACCCAGTAGCACGTCGGCGACGAGAAGGATTGGCTTGGCTCGTATTCTGAAATGGGAGAGACCGTACTGGCTCAGGCTGGAGAAGAAGGAGTTGGCGCTTGTGACGATACCCAAATCCAGGCCCGAAACTCCCACGATAACCGCTAGAAAGCTGACGAAAGGTTGAACGATGCTGCTCGCCAGACTCTGGACTGCGGCGTATACTTTCAGAGTGTCCATGGGGTTTTTCAGTTTCGACCTATAAAGCTGTTAAAAGCTTCACTGTTCTGGCTCCGCAACCGGTTTCTTCTTTCAGTTATGTTAAAGATTTTTCGAAAGGAATTCAGCCACTTTCAACCCCCATCTGACCCTGTTTTGAACGTTCATGTTCATGTGTCCCTCATCGGGGAAGGATACGAGTTCGGCGTAAACCCCCTTGTCCTTCAGTGCCTGCACGATCTGAAGCGATTCAGAGTATGGCACCCGTGGGTCGTTGACGCCGTGTTGAACGATAAGCGGTGCCCTCATTGAATCGATTCTATTGATCGGTGAAATCTTCCTCAACACCTGAAGGTCGCGTTCGAGTGAGCCGTACTCGGGTTCTCTCAGCTTTCTACGCCATGGAGCCGTGTTTCTCAGAAAGGTTTCGAAGTTCGCTATACCCACGCTTTCCACACCACACTTCCACAGATGTGGATAGAACGCAAGTGCAGCCAGCACCATGTATCCCCCGTAGCTTCTACCCATAATGCACACACGGCTATGGTCGAATGTGTCCGAACTCCGGATCCAGTCCACGAGGTACGCCAAGTCGGCGACCGCGTCGGTTCTCTTGCCGACGTCGTCCAGATGCGTGTACCGCCTACCGTAACCGGTGCTACCGCGGACATTGGGCACTATCACCCCGTACCCCCGGTTCACCAGAAACTGGATCTGTCCATCGTATTCGGTTCTCTTCTGCGACTCTGGGCCACCGTGCACGTAGACGACCACCGGGAATCCTGCGGCAGGCTTGGTTGTGGTGGGAGTGTACACGTACGCCGGTATTTTGAGCCCGTCAAATGAAACGTATCTTATCTTGTAAGGTTTCACAACTTTCCCAAGAAACCCTCTTGAAGCATCAGTGATCTTTACAGCTCTCGCGCGCGTCACGTTAACTTTAAGCAGAAAAATGTTGGGGTTTGTGTCGTAAGAGGAAAATGTTGCAAACAGCTTTGACGCGTCATCTGAGATTTCTAGCTCTGAGATCACTCCCTCAAACCTTGAGAGAAGCCTGGGCTTCGGGGATTCCTGGTCCACGACGTAGAGATAGGATTCCCCGTCAACGTTCCTAGTGTATGCAGCCGCCCCTGAACGGGAAACAGCAAGCGACTCCGCGTCCCAGTTCTCCTGTGAAAGCCGTTTAAAAGACTGGGAGAACGGGTCCACTACCACCGGTTGCAGAAACTCGTGGTCGAGGTTCGTAAGGGCGTAGATTCTGCCGTCGCTTCCGAACTGCGGATGGGTTATCAGAGCCTCCTCACTGTGCTCAAGAAGCTCTTTACGCGAACCAGAGTTAACGTCCACCAGAAAGAGCCTTGTGTCCAGGTTTGTGACGCTTTCACTAACAAGGGCCAGCCTGCCGTCTTTGCTCAAGGCTTCCGCGTGGCTTGTGCCATCGCATCTGTAGATGAGTTTCTGTCCGGAACCATCCAAAACGTATGTGTCAAAGCAGCTAACAGACCTCTTGTTAGAACTGAAAACCAGAACACCTGAACGGGTTGCTCCGCCAAGCCTGTAGATCACGTTTTCGTCGTTGAGAATCCAGCGTACGTCGCCCTCAGCGCTGGCTCCCAGAATCTTAAACTCCTCTGAACCCTTCTGGTCCAGTTGAAACACGACGCCTGACCCTGTTGGCTTCGGGTTCGCAACGTAGCCCTCGAGAAAAGTGAGCTGCTCGTGGTACCTGCCTCCTTCCGTTCTCCAAAGCTGCGGTGAGCCCCCGGCGTCCGACACATAGTACAGCACTCCGCTTTCAGAGGAATATGCTGGTGAATGTGCCTGCCTGAACGAAAAGAACCTTACCGCATTGTATTCTACTGATCCTTCCACAGAATCCACCATGGGAGTCATCAGAGGTGCAAGATCAATTTTAACCCACTAGATTTGTTTTACGGGCAGGTGTTTGCGTTTTTCAACATAAAATTTCAGGGCGTCGGGGTTAGATACGGAGCCTTCGTTAACGGACTTTTCGACGGCTGCCCCCATCAGGATTCTCTTTACGGGAACCTCCATCTTTTTTCCGTTGAGTGTATATGGTACCGCGGGAGCCTGATATATGAGGTCCGGCACATGCCTGGGTGAGATTTTCTCCCTGATGTTTCGCTTTATTTTATCAGCCAAGTCCGCGTCCAGGTTAATGCCGTTCCTGAGTACAACGAAAAGTATGAGCACAGAGTCCGAGCCCGCCACCGGCAGGTCTACCACAAGCGAGTCTTCCACCTCGGGTACTGATTCAACCACACGGTAGAATTCGCTTGTACCCATCCTGACCCCGCTTTTCTTAACAGTTGAGTCGCTGCGCCCGTAGATGATGCAGGTTCCACGGCGAGTTATCTTAATCCAGTCTCCGTGACGCCAGACGCCGGGATAAGTTGAAAAATATGATTCAAAATATCGTGAACCGTCAGCGTCTCCCCAGAAGAACAGGGGCATAGACGGCATGGGGTCGGTTATCACTAGCTCCCCCACTTCTTCTATGACCGGCTTTCCGTTCTCATCGTAGGCCTGCACGTTCGCGCCCAAGGCACGGCACTGCAGTTCCCCCGGATAGACTGGGAGAAGCGGAGAGGAAGCCGCGAACGCCGTGCAAACGTCTGTGCCGCCGCTCACAGAAGCCAGCCAGAGATCCTGTTTCACGTTTCTGTAACACCACAGGAAACCTTCGCTTGAAAGAGGAGAGCCTGTTGAACCCACCGCGACCAGCTTGTCGAGTCCGAGTTCAGAGGGTTTAAGCGAACGCTTCATACAGGCGTGTATATATGGGGCGCTGACTCCGAGAAACGTTATCGCCTCCTGTTCAGCCAGCCTCCATACAGAAAGGTCGTCGGGAAAGAAAGGTGACCCGTCGTATAGGGTTACACGTGAACCTACGAGCAGCCCGCTTACCAGGAGATTCCACATCATCCAGCCAGTAGACGTGTACCAGAAGAAATTGCTGCCAGGCTTCAGATCCATTTGCAGGTACAGCGACTTAAGGTGTTCCAGCAGTATTCCGCCGTGGCCTTGAACTATCGGTTTAGGCGGACCGGTGGTGCCCGATGAGTAAAGTATCCACAACGGATCGTTAAAAGAGGTATCTTCGAATTCCAGACGTGAACCCGAATGCAGCAACTCATCGAACATTCTCGCCTTCGGCTTCAGCGAGCCCAAAACGGGTACCCTGCCTTCGAAAGGAAGCACGACGATTTCCCGCAGCGAGTCAAGCGTCGAACACACTTTTTCCAGTTCACCCGTTCTGTCGAAACTTTTTCCGCTGTAGGCGTATCCGTTCACCGCGAACAAAACCTTAGGAGACACCTGGGCCAGTCTTTCGGTTACACTGAAGGCTCCGAACTCCGGGGAACAACTTGTCCATATCGCGCCAAGCGAAGCGCATGCTATGAAGCAGGCCAGTGTTTCAGGCGTGTTGGAAACGAACCCGGCCACTCTGTCACCGCGTTCAACGCCCGAGTCGCGCAGAAACGATGCAACAGAAGACGCCAGCGACAGGATCTGGGAATGTGTCAGGGCTTTCTTTTCTCCAAGCTCGTTAACTGAAACCACACTCCCATGTTCTGCGTTCTCTGACTCGGCAAGGAACCTCGCGTAGTTGACGCGCATTCTGGGAAACCACTTGCAGCCGGGCATCCGATGCGTGTCCAGTACGCTTGCCCGTGAATCTTCGGTGCCGATTGAAAAGTATTCGGCGACCATGGACCAAAACTTTTCTGGCTGGGCGACAGACCACTGCCACAGCGAACCGTAGTCGTCGACGGGCGGAGAAATTCTCGTGTTCAACCATCTTATGAATTTGCTCATGTTGGATGAGCTAGCGAACGCCTCTGTGGGGCGCCATATCGGCTCCGGGCTCTGCTGGTTCCAGTTGTTCTGCATTCAGGTTGACTGTTCAATGTTCGGGCGGTTCAAATATGTTGCTGTGTTCGCCTGTTTGCCGGTGAGAGCTGTAACCGTTGCCTGCAATACTCGGGTTACAGGGATGGCGGTTACAGCCAGCTTAACCGTTTGGAAAACCGTAATGATATCAGGTAAGCCGCATGGCAAGCAGTTTGGTTAAGAACTGGGAAAGGAAAGAAGGCACGCCGTTCGGTCAGGCTCTGCGAGACGCCGTCAGCCCTCCGGGTCCGCTGAAAGCGCGGATAGAAAACGCTAGCAGGTCAATCCAGGCCCAAGTGCAGAAGCTTGATCAAGTTGGACACAGACTTTCGGAAAAAGAGAAGACGACTTTCAGAAAGGTGGTCGAAGCCTACCAGAACCATGACCAGGCTCGCGCAAACGTGTACGCGAACGAGGTCAGCGAAATCAGGAAAATGAATCACATCATATCACAGGCAAAATTAGCGCTTGAAGCCATCGTGCTGCGTCTGACCACAGTGCAGGACCTTGGCAACATGGTTGTCAGCCTCGCGCCTGCTATAGGCGTGTTGGGAGCAATCAGAACCAGCGTCGGAGGAATAATACCCGAGGCAGCTAAGGAAATCGGAGAAATCGGAGAGGTGCTCAACGGAGTGCTCACCGACGCTCAGAGTGGCTCATACTCGTTCCCGACATTCCTCGCAAGCAGCGACGAAGCTGAACAGGTCATAAAGGAGGCATCCGCACTCGCAGAGACCTCAGCGAAGGAAAGGATTCCGGATCTGCCCACCTATACGGCGGGTGGGTACACCGGAACAGTTGGACAGGCAAAGGAGTAGAGGGTTTACTCCCTCTCTCCCTTTGCAGCGAAATGAGAGGTGGAATGGTTTGGCGAAAGCACTCGTATGGGCTTTCATCGCCTTTGTGGGCTACGCAGGAGGCGTCGCACTGTTCATGGGCTCCAAGTACATAGCGTACTGGCTGCCCGGATTAGTTCAGGTGTTCACAACCTCCTGGTTCCTCGCCGGCATGGCGGGGATGGTTTCCGCGTTGGCTCTCGTAGGCTTGGTGTCAGCCCGAAACAGGTCTAACACCTACTGAACGAAGTGGCTTCCGAGAAGGAGGCCGCATCTTTCTTCCATTTTTTACCTTGCGGATCAGTTCGCTACGGCTTCGGGAGTTTGTTTTCTGACAGGCTTCGCCACGTAGAGAAGTATAATGCATGCGGCAGCAGCGCTGAGCGCGGCATACACGTATGAGTCGAAAACGCTGAAAGTGAATATGAATCCCATGACGAGGTTGGTGACGAACAACCCGAGACTCCTGTATGCTCCAAGAGAACCCATGCCTTTCGAAAGGTTCGCGGCTTTCACAAGCCTCGACACCAGCACAGGCTCAAACGTTTCAGCCGCGGCCGCTGAGACTCCTAGACCGGCAGTAGCAACATAAATAGTTGCGAAAGGCAGCTTAAGAAAATAGGCAGCGGCAATTGCGAGTGAAGAAACAGACGCCAAACCGTATCCCGCCAGCGCCGTGGCTTTGAGAGGATGAATCCTGGTTGATCCAAGCGCGTAGCCGGCGATAGCCGATGAACCCAGGTACATCGCGTAGGTTGCCACGCCAAGCGCATCGGACAGGCCCTCCTTTAGAATCGTGAGAACCGGGAATCCCAGACTGTATGTGCTGAGTCCGAAAATCGCGGTGGCTACAAGGAGGCCTCTGAACACACGCTTGTCCGAGCCCGCGTCCGGGCTAACGTCCACGGTTTTCGGCGAGCCGCCTGAGCGGCCGGCGCCACCCCTTTTAACATATACTAGGACGAGTGTCGAAGCAATCAGAGGAATAACACTGTATAAGACGACTTTTGAAGCGGTGAAACCCACTGCTAACAGCACAACAACCAGAAGCGCCGACAGGAATCCTCCGCCGACGTCCAGAGCGTGCAGGAATCCGAACGCCTTGCTAACCGTATCCTTGTTTGTAGCCTCCACCAACATGGCTCTCCGCGCGGGTGTGCGAAAGTTCCTGGAAATCCATCCTCCCGCGAAAAGTGTACCCGAGGCCAGAGGTGTTGAAGGAAGCCCGGAAAACGAGAGTAAAGGAATAAGCGAGTTCCCCAAAATGGCGACCTTCTTTCTTCCATACCTGTCTCCTGCTATTCCTCCGGCATACGACAAAAGCGATCCCAGACCGAAGCTGAAAGCCATTACAACACCGTACACGTATGGCGGAGCCTGCTCGATTTGCACGAGCACGATAGGTATGGCCGCAAACACTCCCTGGTATCCGAGGTCTGCGAAAAACGCTGAAAACGATATCAGTAATACGTCGCGGTTCAGCCAATTGGGCTGATCGGTCGAGTTCAACGCTAGCGCCGGAAAACAACGTCACAGATAAGAGCGACGACTGAAACTGAACGACTGCAACTCATATCATATCCATTGAGCATCGTGCATCTCACTTCATGTTTGGGTCACCAAAGGATCCGGATATACTTGGTGTTCGCTGACGTAAAGGAAATCATAGACGCAGATTCGCAACCCGGGTCCAGTAAAATTTAATAGTTAACATATGTAAACTATGGTGTGGAGCCGTTCTATTTCAAAAGCTACGACAAAGTTGTCGCGACCGCGTCAAACGTGGCCGAACTCGGCGTAGCTCTTGAAAGACTCGCAGCTAAAGATCCGGCGTGCGCGTCCTGGCACCTCAAGCAGGGTCATGTTTCAGCCTGGCTGACGAGCATAGGTCAGAGCGACCTCGCCACGCTTCTAAAAGGCATAACGGACCCATCTCAGGCAGCCCTCATAGTAAAGAGGTTTCAGGAGCGGGCGCCGGGGTCGGTTAAAAGGAGCAACCGTAGGCCTGGCCCGCCGGGTGCTAGACGTCCGGAACTATAGAAGACATCAGTTTTGGTTAGCCTGCAAAGGAGTTTACATGGAACGTTTGCTTCTGGATGCGTGGTCATGCTCACCGGAAAGAT
The DNA here is from genome assembly GCA_038883995.1 of Thermoprotei archaeon. Taxonomy (GTDB): domain Archaea; phylum Thermoproteota; class Thermoprotei_A; order Marsarchaeales; family Marsarchaeaceae; genus JAMDBQ01. The sequence goes on from JAVZLA010000018.1 coordinate 10,798, forward strand.
TGCTTTCTTTGACGGCTAAGAAGCGGCCGCCGTCAGCAGGCTAATGCGCATGGTTCGGCGTACGCGAAGAGTGTTGGCGACCCAACGCAACGTTTGCCCAAACGGTTTTCACATCTAAGGGTAGCGGTTCTGACCTCAGCCGACAGCACGTTATCTGCTTGGGCGCAAATGCTAAGCATTAAAACGCTCTACGCGTCGGCTGAAATCGGTTTCAGTTCGCTCAGGTTCGTTTGCCTGCCTGCGCGGAATTCTTAAGAAATCTTGTTCAGCATCGATGTCAGCGACGTTGTCACCGGTTGTCGTCATTTTGCTGCTTGCTAGCGCCCTGTTCGCTTGGAACATGGGTAGCCACTATTCGGGAGCAGTAATGGGTATGGCGTACGGGTCGCGAGCACTGACTGTTAAACAAGCCACAGGTTTGGCAGCGGTCTTCGCGTTTCTGGGAACAGTCGTCGCTAGCTCAGGGGTGGTTCACACATATGCTTTCTCCATAGTAGGCTCGGCCACTCCGATACAACTCGCTTCTGCCCTATTAGGTGCTTCCGTCGCGATTCTTGTTTCAACCACACTGAGGCTTCCTGCTTCAACGATCCAGGTATACACTTTTTCACTGCTGTTCGTTGGAGCAGTGTCTGGTGTAAAACTCCTGTACACGGGAATCTACCTGGTACTATCGATGTGGGTCCTACTCCCTGTGGCAGCGATGCTGCTGGCTTACGTTCTTGCGCCAGTGGTTTCACGTCGATTCACAGGCGAAGGAAACGGGTTGAGAAAGACGATCCTAGTAGCCAGCCTCTTCAGCTCCTTCAGCCTAGGTTCAAACGACATCAGCAATGCCATTTCATCCCTAGTGAAACTGAACGTACTCACAGGTATCGGCCCATTCGTCTTCGGAGGATGTTTTCTCGCCCTGGGTCTCGTGACCTGGGGACAGAGGCTTATTCGCAGGATTGGAAACGAGGTCGTGAAAGTTGATCCCCCTCTGGCTGCGGCAGTTCAACTGACTCAGGCCGCAACCATTATTACGGGAAACCTGATGGGATACAATGCCTCAATAAACCAGACAATAGTGGCTTCACTCTACGGTGCGAAACACTCCACCAAGTCCCCTGTGGCGGCTCCCAGAATATTTAGGTCGATAGCTCTCAACTGGATTGTGAGCTTACTGATTTCAGCCACGTTCAGTTTGTTCTTCTTGTTTATTCTGTCCCTGGCCTTCGGAAGCATCAGGTAGAACCGTGTTCTGGAAAGTCTTGTCGTATCCGATTGGACAGCAGTTTAGTTCTGAACCCATCCTTTCTGAACTGAAATGTCGCCGACCAGCCTGTTTTTGGGTACACGAGTTTTACTCTTATTTAATGAAGAAGAAAAGGAGAGAGGAAAGGGGTTCGATCGGTTCTGATACAGTGTGTGCAACCTATTCTTTGAGATGGTTTTAGAATTAGAAATAGATTGTTTCAGCCGGGACGCCACTGCACGCGCAAACGGGTCCAAGTCTATTCGACTGATATGTTCAAAGTGAGTATGCTGGCTTTCGTCTAATAGCCGCACGCATGCCATGCAGCGGTCTGACCAAGGCGCTCGGCAGGAAAATGCTGTGCGGAATTGCAGCAATTACCGGTGGGATTCCGGTCTCACCTGCGAATCGAAGCCGACTCTTTTCATTTTAGGAGTTCCGCAGCCACTTCTGCCAGTTGTTCTCGGGAAATATACGGGCCCTTGCCGTCTGCAAGGTACGCGCCCGCGCTCCTTTTGTCTTGGGCAACAGCCCGCATTTTTGGAGAGAGATGGTCGAATGGTCCACCGGGTAGAGCTCTTTCCACGATGACCAGTGGAGCCGGCAGGCTCAGGGCCGATGCGGTGACCGCTCCGGCAGGCTCCTCCAAGACCAGGATATGGCAAAGTGGCTTAGTAAGTGCGTATGCCAGAACAGCCGCTGAGCCCACCTTTGCGAAACCCAGCTGACCACCGTACAGGAGTGAACGAAGAATCAGGTTTCTAAGCCCGTCTCTGTCGTATTCGTCACCCGAGAGAACCGACGAAAATAGCGAAGCCTTCAGGAACATGGAGTACTCTGATTCGCCGGGAGCGTCAATAATCCCGTATGCGTCGGCCAAGTCTGAGGGTGGCTTCAGGACTTTTTCACGGCAAGTTTCTTTCAATTCTGCAAACAGTTCCTGAAATTTAGCTAGCGCCGCGGGATCCCCGTTGAGCTGGTAGAGAGCCAAATGAGATAGGGCAGCCCCGATCCCGTCCGTGAACCTGGGCTCACCTCCTCCGCCGACTCTGCGGCCACGGGGTTTCCCGACTCTGCTGAGGACGGTTTCGGCTGCCTTTACGGCTCTTTTACCGGTTTCAGGTCTGAGAAACGGAGTTGCCCTGATCAGCGCGTAGCAGGCTCTTGAGTTCTCGAAAGTGTACGCAGAGTCGTCGACCGACGGCTGCCTTCTGTTAGCCTTTCTCCAGTTCAGCATTGTTCGACACGCGTTGAGGTAAGCATGTTCGATGTCGCCCGCGGGTTTTCCGAGTCTGGCTGCGAGGTCTTCGAAACTGAGTAGCCGGCGAAGCACTCTTCTCCCGCCTATAAGCCCGTATTCTTCGTCAGGTGCCTCAAACGGGCTTCCGGGCGGCTTTCTGAGCTCCGGGAGAAGCCCGAACATTTCTCTCGCCACCGGAAACAGTTCCGAACCAAGTGCCTCCAACGCCTCCGCTCGAGTCCACGTGTATGCGGCTCCCTCCGGTTCTTCGGAGTCGGAGGCAACACTGTTAGCGAAACGATCTTCCCTGAAAAGATCGTTCAACATGAACTCGCAGCCCATGTTCAGAGCAAAAGAAAAATCCGGGTCAAAACCATAGGACAGGGCCTCTGAAAGGCCCACCATTACTTCCGCGTTATCCAAAAGCAGTTTCTCAAAGCTTGGAACCCACCACTGACTGTCCCTTGACAATCTGTGGAAGCCGCCTCCGACCTGATCCATTATTCCGCCGTAAACCATGCTTCGAAATGTTTTGAGCGCCACGTCTCGGGCGACATCCACTCCGGTGTTCCACCCATAGTGCAGCAGGAATCTGTCGGAACACGGAGCGGGTAGCTTGAAGTCGCCTGCCACGCCTCCGAGGTCGCTGTCGTAGGAGTTCAAAAGGTCGAGTGCGAACTGGTCCACTACCTCTTCGAACGAACCAGAATGCTGTGGGGTTGTCAGCTTTAGCGACTCTTGGAGCGTCGAACCAATTTCGGCTAGCTGGCTTCTCTTCCCTATCCATGTTTCGCCCGTCCACTTCAGAAATTCGAGCACAAGCGGCCCGTCGTCTGAAGGGGGTAGATACGTTGTTGACGCAAAAGGGGTACCGTCCGGGAGCAGCACACACAGAAGAGGCAGCCCGCTGAAACCCAGCCTCGTGGAAAAAGCCTGCAGCCTGTGATCGAGTTCCGGGAACTCGTCTCTGTCCACTCTGACAGGTATGAATCTTGAATTGATGGCGTCAACCACCTTCTGGTTTGAAAGAGATTCGGCTTCGATTTTGGAGCAGAATCTGCACCAGTTGGCGTAAACGTATGCGAAGACCGGTTTGTCGCCTTCTTTAGCTGCTTCGAAAGCTTCGGTCGTCCACTTTCTCCATACGACACCCGCAGGCTGCTCGGAAGTTGAGAACGCGGTCGACCGGTCGCTAACCATTCTTGTTCTCTGACTTCGGTCCATATATGGGTTCATAAGTCTTGGCGCCAACTTCGCTCACCTGTTTTACACGCCATGCTGGGGCCCGGATGGGTGAACATCGGACCACAGAAGAATAATATCTGGGTTCGGGTGATGTGACATATGAGAAAGATAGAGCTTGGTAAAACCTCTGAAAAAGTAAGTGTGATAGGATACGGCACTTACAGGCTTGGTGGTGGATGGAAGAAATCAGATTTTTCAAAAGACGATGAGTCGGTTGACGCGATCAGGACTGCCGCTTCATACGGAAGCACCTTTATAGACACGGCGGAAGCCTACGGCGCAGGCCACAGCGAAGAACTTGTTGGTAAAGCGGTTTCTCAAATGATATCCAAGGGCGAACTAGAAAGAGAGGATCTTTTCATCGCTACAAAAGTGTCTGAAGAGCACCTGTCCTATGACGATGTAATACGCTCATGCAACCAGAGCCTCAGGCGGCTCGGTGTTGAACAGATTGACCTGTACCAGATACACTGGCCCAATCCACACATCAAACTGTCGGAGACGATGCGGGCGATGGAGGACCTGGTGAAGGAGGGCAAGGTAAGGTATCTCGGAGTCTGCAACTTCAGCGTAGAACTCTTCGAAGAAGCCCGGCAAAACCTTGCCAAACAGGAATTACATTCAGACCAAGTGAGCTACAGCGTCTTCGACCGGGCGCCAGAAGAATCCTTGCTCGGCTTCTGCAAGCGGGAACACATCACTCTCATAGCGTACAGTCCTCTGGGCGCCGGCCACAAATGGCAGGAAATGCCCAAAGCAGTTCTTGCGCTCGCCGAAAGATACAACAAGTCCCCAGCCCAGATAGCGCTGAACTGGCTTCTGTCGCGTGGACCAGTCCTCCCGATCCCTAAGGCGGGAGTAAAAGACCACATCAGACAAAACTGCGAGGCAGCAGACTTCGAGCTCTCCGCCGAGGAGTACGCCCAAATCTAAGGTAACTTTTCCTAAGTGACCACAGGGCAAAACATCGTTTAAATCTTACCCAATCGTTTTCTACAGGATGGTTCTCAAAATTGGCACCCCTGCGCCAGACTTTACTGCCGAAACCGATAGCGGAGAAAAACTGAGTCTAAGCGAACTCAAAGGCAAACGGGTCGTGCTCTATTTTTATCCGAAAGATGAGACTCCCGGATGCACGAAGGAAGCGTGTTCCTTCAGAGACAACTGGTCCAAGTTCGGTGAGCTGGGAGCAGTTGTGTTAGGCGTGAGCTCCGACAGTACGGAGAGCCATAGGAAGTTCAAACAGCATCACTCGCTACCGTTCACCTTGTTAAGTGACCCCGACAAATCCGTCAGACAACTTTACGACGTCAAAGGCTCCCTGATGCCTCCTCGAGTAACCTACGTAATAGATGAACACGGCATTATCAGACACGTATACAACTCTCAACTCAACGCTGAAAAACATATCTCAGAGGCTTTGGAGGCGCTCAAATCCCTGAGCCCTCAGGAAGCTCAGAAGACCGGAATGTAGTCTCCTTCCTCTATTTTGCCCACATCTTCGCCTGATATTCCTAGCTCAGGTATTTCAGGCATTTTAACGCCGTACTTACCCAGGGATGTTCCAACCCTTAGCACGGCTTCCCTCCACGCTCGCTCTTTCTCTGGCAGCAAGGGAACGCCGAGACCTGCGTCGCGCGCTGTTTCCTCCATCTTCTGGTGCACTTCTTCAAAATGTGGTGGAAGCCTCCAGAAGTCTTTGGGCGGCTTGTAGGTTATCAATGAAAGGAAAACGAATCCGGCTCTGACCTGCTTCGTAACAAGTTTCTTTCTTTCATCAGTCATCTTCTCAACTCCGTCGCTCATCATCAGATGGGTGAACGCGTAATGTCTCGTTTCATCCTGTGTTATATGACGAAACACTTCGGGAAAAGGCTCTATTTTGGATTTCTCTGACATCTGCCTGAATACAGTCACCGCGGCCGCCTCACCCATCATAAACGAGGTGAGAAGAACGTCGAACGTATATTTCTTGTACGCTTCAAGGTACGCGTTCCAGTATCTCGAACCGTTATACCAGGTCCACATTATGTTAGACCTGACCTTCTTCTCAAGCTCATCCTGAGGCTTGAAGTCCAGCGGAAAACCCGGGATAGAGCTGTCGACGCTCAGTCCGCAGATAATGTTGTGCCTGTTTTCGTCATATGTAACCGTTGTCAGAAGAGCTTTAACAGCTGTGTCAACATGCAGCTCGTATCCTTTCACGAGGGAGTGCGCGAAGACGGGGGTGGCGTTATCGAACGTTGACAGAAGAGACCACCAGTAGGCTATCGCTAGCTTCTGCTTCCTTTCAAGACCGGAGGCAACTTCTCTTAACCTGTTCCAGTTAAAGGCTTCTTCATCCCATTGTTCTTTCTTAGCCCTCCCGTATAGCTTCCACATCTGCGATCCGTCGAACTTCCAAGACATCGGGTAAACGTTGTTAGGAGGAAACACCGGCTCCTCGTCGTAGTTCAAGGTTTCCGCTGGTACTTGCTTGCCACGTCTATTTTAGGTTTTTAGTAATCGAGTTCGCTCACATTGTCTGCGCTTAGAGCCGGATTCATGTCCGCCGAACAAGCTTCCTTATAGAAGCATAGCCTGCACTTCCAGGCCTCTGAGCCTTTTTTCTGCTCTGGGGGCGGAAGCTGCTCTGAGTGCAGGTATTCGTGCAACCGCTCCACTCTGTCCATAGCCTCATTGTAGAGCTCATCACTGTATTCGATGAAATACTGTTTGGCCTTAAAACTAGACCTCTCCAAATACAATATCACTCCCGTTGAACCCGGGAAAGCCCTAAGGTACAGGTTCAGTTGACCAACGTGTTCGCGTCTTGGCAGCAGGTTCTGGCGCGCCTGTTCCACGAGACCCTGAATTGTCTTTACTTCCACGATGTATCGTCGCTTCTCTGCGTACACGATCAGAACGTCGTCCGCGCGACCGGAAACAACCGCGTCGGAGCGTTTTCCGTGAGGTATTCTGACAGGAACTTCTCTAGAGACCTTGGCGCCGTTGGCTTCGGCCCACTCTTCCAAAATGTCTCCGAGGAGCCTGTGATACATTTCTCCAACCTCAAACACAGCAAGACTTTCGCTTGGATGCTGTTCCGGGATGAACAGTGAATAGTACTGCCTACGCATGCAGGAAAAAATCTGGGAGGGCCAATACTCTCCGGGGACACGTTTGAAGGGTCTGTTCTTCCTTGAAAAGAAATCCGCTAAAATGGCCTCAAGGTTTAGTGGTTCCGACGTCTACGCTCGATTTCGAGAATAGGTCAACGTAGATAAGTCTTTTTCGATAACAAAAAAGCACAGCTACCGCTTGGTTGCTGGGCGGCGCACACCGGCCGCTGCGGACTGTTAAGCTTGGGTTTGACAGATGGAAACAGCTTTATGGATGCGGGGGTTGACGAAAGAACATGATTCGCAGACGCAAAGCCGTGAGCTTGTCTACGGCGGTTGCCGTGGCAGTTGTTGTTATAGTGATCGTTATCGGCGTGGCCGCTGTATTACAGGAGACGAGGCAAAAGAGCAGTGTAACAACGCCTCCTACCAAGTCGACCACATCGCTGACCGTCACGACAACGACAACGACCACATCTCCTCAGACACAGCTTAAGCCCGAAAACTCCAGTGTGCTCGTTGACGATTCTCAGACTTCGGCGCCCGACGGCCTCGACCCCGCGTTCGGATTCTTTTCCCAGGACGAAGGCGTCTTCTACGACGTCTATCAGGAGTTGCTGGTGTTCAACGGTTCCAGCGTAACACAGATGGTTCCGGAGCTAGCTGAGAACTATACTTCGTTCAACAACTACATGAACTACACGTTTAACATTCGCCCACATGTGAAATTTTCTACAGGATATCCGCTCACGGCTTCGACCGTTTGGTTCAGTTTCGTACGCGAACTGTTTATGGGTCAGGACGTAGGCTGGGGCAACTACATTGGGCTGACGCTGAACGCCACACAGTTCTTTAACACGGGATACGCCTTTCCCTGGGGCACTCAAAACGCAGTCGCATACGCCACTGGTGTACACGCGGCGTCGACGAACCTTACCCTAGCTGCGAAACTGCTGGGACAAATGTTGAGTAACTGGAACCCTTCAAACGCTACAATAGAGAAACTGATGTCGTATCCCCACCAAGCTTACGTGGTCACAGGGCCCATGACCTTCCAAATCAACCTCATGGTCCACTACGCGTATTTTCCCACGGTTCTCCAAGGCTGGTGGGGTGCCGTGGTTGACCCCGCATACGTTGACGCTCACGGCGGAGTCCAGGCGAACACGGTGAACAGCTACTTCAACAACAATGGTGGACCCGGAACCGGACCCTACATGATCAAGTCTGTTGGCTCCAGCCTTAGCACGGTTGTTCTGGTTAGGAATCCGACTTACTGGAACCAGAACTCAACCACCGACATACCTACGCTCGCCCCCGCCCACATCCCCGAAATAGTGATCAACTATGGACTATCGCACACGGACAGGGTTGAGGACTTCGCCGCCAACAAGGCTCAGATATCTTATGTTTCCATACCCTTCTTCGCTCAGATGTACAACTCCTACGAGTACAGGAACATGTACTCGTTTTCACAGATACTCAGAAACTTTGGCCCCACGATGAGGTTCCTTTATTTCGCCTTTAACACTCAGCGGTTTCCGACGAATAACAGGGACTACAGGTATGCGCTTGTTCACGCAATCAACTACACTCAACTACTCGACCAGCTTTACTCGTTCAACGGCTCGGTTTATGCTCAAGAGTACTATGGTCCTGTCTCACCGTCTTTTCCGCAATATCAGTATCTGAACCACACGAACTACCAGTTCAACCTGAACATCGCGGCCAAATACCTGAACAAGAGTATGTGGCAGATGGGCTACCAGGTGGTTATGCCGAATGGCACGGTGCTGGGGAACCCCAATGCGCCGGTGTTTCCCGCTCAGACGTTCCAGACTGTCGCTCCTTTAACCGCGGCTCTTTCAACCGAAACAGAAATCATAGAGTCTGGATTCAGGGAGCTCGGCATACCCTTCACTGTGCAGCTTGTGACAAGCACGGTGTACGAAGAGGAGCTGGCCTCTGCTCAGAGTTCCCCACAGTACGTGCTCCAGGAGTACGGACCAGACTGGCCCGATCCGTACAACCAGATACTGCTTGCAGCGTACACCACATACGACAGTAACGCGGCGTGGATGAACGTTTCCAAAATAAACAACATACTCTTCAACATATCTTATCTGACCAATCCAAGCCAGCAGCTCAGAGAAGCGCAATACGTTTACAACTACACCTACTACTATGCTCCATACGCTTGGATGCCGAACCCGGACGCCACCTACTTCGTTCAGCCATATGTGCACGGACTCGTGTGGAACGTGGTTTACACCGAACTGATATACGACACCATGTATTACCAGCCGAGCTAGATGATCCACGGGATACGATCAGAGGCAGTGTTGACGAAGTGAAACCGATCTCGATAAGACCTGAGGGCAGCCCTCTTTGCCTTTCAGGGTTTGCTGAACCCATTGCCCTCCATGGGCTTCAGAAAGAAAGGAATCAGAGCAAGCTTATCGCATGGGATCCGACCGCAGTCTTACAGTGGTGAACGCAAATACTATATCTTCTTTTTCTAGCGGTGGTGCTCGCTTTCCTTTTTGGCTGGAACAACAGCTCCTACCTGATAGGTAATCTCAGAGGCTCGGGCAGCCTGTCAGCCCTGGGCGCACTGCTGGTGGAGATAATCGGACTGCTGGCAGGGGTTTTACTTAGCGGAGAAGGAATGTTCAGAAGCCTCAACGGAGAACTGTCCCCCGCCATGCCTGTAGAAGGTCTCCTAGCCACCTACATTATCTCGATACTGATAACGTTCGCGCTGAGTGTCATGAGTCTGCCGGTTTCACTGACGATGGCCATGGTCGGCTCCTTCACAGGCGCGGCTTTTTCGCTTCAGGACGGCATCAACGTGGCGCAGCTCGGCAAAATCGTGGCCTTCTGGTTTCTGGCACCCTTGCTGACCGCGTTGGTTGCGGCAGCAGTCTACAGACTTTTCCGTAGAACACTAGAAAACAAGGGGCTGTTCGCTATGGACGCGTTCAGCAGAATAGGCGTTGTACTGGTGTCTTTTTTCGTTGCATATTCCCTTGGCGCAAACAACATAGGTCTGATATATGGAAGTGCGGGCGGCACGATTTCATCTCCTTTGCAAGACATCTGGCTTGGCGCCGTGGTTTTGGCTACTACCCTAGGTGTTTTGCTGTTGGGGTCCACGGCGGTGGCCAAAAATCTGGGGGACAGAGCCTTTGGCCTAAGCCCCTTAGCTGTTTTGGCAACCTTCACGTCGAGTTCAATCATAGTGCTTTCCGGAGTCCTTCTACATGTTCCTGTGTCCATGGGTCAGTGTGTGCTTGGAGGAATGTTCGGAACCGCTTTCTCCAAGAGGCCGACTCTCGTCAACACCAACATTTTTCTTAAAATAGTAACAATGTGGGTTGTCGTCCCACTGGCCTCATTCGGCTTGGCCGCGCTTCTGCTCGCCCACTGACATCCCCTATTCTGCCTAGTGTGTCCCGAAAGGCGAAACGCACCCTGATTAAAGGCACCTAATGATGGGTGAACAACCCGTTTAAAACGGAAGAACTAAATGACAGCTTGATAACCGGTGTCGGAATGGTAGCGGTTTTCCTAGATGTGGGCGGCACACTGGTAGACTTCAGTCCCCCGCATCATTTACAGATCAAAGAAGCCCTGTTATCTAAGGGCTTTGATGTGCCTGAGAGGAAGATATTCAGAGCGATCGCGAAGCAGTACGGGATGTCCACCGTTCCTAGCTTTAAAGGTGGGCTTACAAAAATAGATTACCGGCTTCTTTTGGAAGATGTTGGAGTGCCCGCGTCAAGCGACCTCGCGGGCTTTTTGTCCAACATAGATCAGCTTGGCTCCAAGTATTCCCTGTACCCTGATGTCGAACCCTTTTTGAGGAAACTCAGGGAAGAAGGCGTTCGGCTCATCCTGGTTACGAATGCGACTGAGAGCATGGACAGAATCCTTGAAAACACCCGGCTAATCCGTCAGGTGGATGGCGTGGTTTCCTCGTTCAGGCTGGGAGTTACTAAACCACATCCCAGAATGTTTGAAGAAGCTAAAAGACTAGCAGGAGAACCCGGAGTACACATCGGAGACGTATACGAGGTAGACTATCTTGGAGCCGAAGGCGCGGGGCTTAGGTCAATTCTTCTAGACAGGCAAGGCTACTATGATGACGTGGACGCAACCAGAGTGTCAAACCTGATTCAGGCTTTGCCGTTGATCCTGAACTCTAGCCAGCATCTGAGCTAACATCCGCTCCGTTTATCTTGAACTCCTTCGTGATCGCGGTACATTTGGCGAGAGTGTTGAGGAGCGCTGAAAAAGGCATGCTTTCTCTGATAGCGGACAAAAGCTGCTCAGAGCCGGCTCCTCCGTCGAGCAAAACGTTTAGCCTTATGCCCGAAAGCCTGTTTTCGCCGCTGCTTGAGGTGTCCGCGCCAACTGTAACCTGAAGTCGTGTTACGTCGAGGCCCAGAAACGCACATCTCTCGGAGATCGCTGAGCAAACGTCGAACCCTATTGCTGAAAGGAAATATGAGTAGGCGTTGGGGCCCTGTTCATCAGAGTACCATCTGGTGGCGTCGCCTGGCGAGAACGCCTGTGCGAGTGCGTTGTCCATCTGGCGGACAACTATTCTGGGAACGGCTGCAATACGGTAGCCGCTCTGAAGCATTCTGTTGGACACTCTACGCTTGTAGTCTTCGGTGAAGATGACCATAATACTGCTAACGCGGCCTCAAGGAATTAAACCGTTCGCCCCAGCAGACTGTTCGAGGCGTCTGAAGATGCATCAGTTTGCGGTTGCTTTACAGAAATGTGGTAAGGTTGCAGTTCTCTCTTCACGCGGAGGCGGTTTAACCCCTGATATAGTTTATATAGGCTCGACGAATGTTTTGAGTATGGCCGCTTTTGCAGGCATACCGACCGGATACCAGGCGTACGTTTCGTTTGCACTGATACTGATATCCGGCTTCCTCATCGGAGCTGCTGTGAAAAAGGCAATTACCTCTGCGATCCTGTTCATCGTAGGGGTAGCAGTCGCCTCTTTTTCTGGCATAACGGCGTTCAGCTACTATGCCAGAGCTGTTACAGCACATCTACCCGCAATACTTGCCTCCGCTTACACGCATTTCGGAGCCTCCATCACCGCGTTTCCAATACTCTTCCTTTTGGGCGCAGGCATAGGCTTCTGGAAAGGTTGAAAACCAGGGTTTCTCCGAAGCTCGAAGCTCCACGAAGTCCCACGTAACCCTGAAGCCTTCGATGGCCATAGCTGTGAAAGCGAATTAAGCGGCGTAGCCACGCATCAGCTTATTTGTTACCTAGCCCGACTGGGATATGAACTTAGAACGTGCCTCAAGGGTGAAAGTATACGGCGAATGGTGCCTCTGAAGTCGGGAACCACGGACCTTCAGCCATGCTTGTTGAAAATGTGATCAAATCGTACGGTCCTCACAGAGCCCTTGACGGAGTCAGCTTCAACATTGCTGCAGGTGAAAAGTGGGCGCTACTCGGGCCCAACGGGGCCGGGAAATCGACAACCCTGAAGCTTCTCGCAGGACTCATGGAGCCGGATTCGGGCATCGTGAGAATAGCCGGCATGAATCCGGCTACCCAGAACGAGGCCAAAAGACTCGTCGGATACCTTCCGGAGGACGCCACCCCCTACCGCAGCCTTTCGGTGAGGGAGAACCTCGAATACATAGCCGCTTTGAGAGGTGTTTCGGACCCGTCTGAACGTGTGGGGAGGCTTCTGGACTTCCTGGAGCTCGCCGAATATGAGAAGGCAAAGGTTTCAAGGCTGTCCAGAGGCAACACACAGAAACTCGCCGTAGCTCTGGCCATAGTCCATGATCCTTCGATCTTTCTGTTAGACGAGCCGTTGAACTACTTGGATATACCTACCCAAGAAAAAGTGATAAACCTGCTACAGTCGAAGCAGGCCACCCAGCTGGTTTCAACACATATAATGGCCATCGCGTCGCGGCTGACGGACAAAGTGCTGATGATGTCGCATGGAAAGGTCGTTTGGACCGGGACGCTTCCTCAGCTCAGGGCTCTTGGAAGCGAGTCGGAGCCTGTTGAAGCCATCGTGGCAAGAATGATGACAAATGCTGTCTAAACTGATACGCTTCGTTCTGACCACCCGCTACTCGAAACAGCTACTCATCTTCCTCACGCTCATAGTTGTCTACGACTTCTTTCTGGGCTTCGTAGCCCGTCTAAAGCCCATCCCAGCGTTCTCCGATTACGCTGTTCTCTCTGTAACAGGTTTTTCAATAACAGGCGTCGCACTCGGCGGACTGGTTGTGATGAGCTCTGACAGAGACTACCTGTTCACTCTACCTCTTCCGAAGAGCCAGCTTGCCCTAGCCGTCTTCATAGCTCAATTCGTAAGCATGGGCTTTTCGCTTATGATGTTTCTGGGATTCTATGTTCCCGTTCTGTCAGAGCCTCCCGTTGTATCTGTTTCCTACGTTGTATTACTTGGACTTTTCATGACAGCTCTCAGCACATGCTTCAGCCGATCG
>JAVZLA010000019.1:0-23738 GCA_038883995.1 Thermoprotei archaeon
GACAGTACTAGGCACTTAACTTATCAATAGCCAAAATGCTGAAAAACTCGAAGGTCTCAGGGCGTCTAGCCAAGAGAAGGAACGATTAGTGAATAGCAACTTTCTGGAAAAACTATATAGTCTGCCTTTCGAAAACGTTAAAGAGTAATGGAGTTTGCTTTGACAAATGTCATCGATGTTTAGTCCCGACGAAAAGGTCACCCTGAGCGGAAAGGGTTCAATCGAACAGCCGATAATGGGTCACGGCGAACTTTATCTGACGAATAAAAGGCTATTCCTAGTTCATAAAACCGGGTTGATAAGTAAACGTGAGACACCATTACTTGACGTCGAGATTGGACAGATAACTTACTGTAAAAGTGAAGGAACATTAAGGAAGGTACTAATAGTCGGTGTAAGAGGAAGTGCTGGCCAAGTTTTGGCTTATAAAATCCATGTATCTGGTCCTGATGCTTGGGTGGCACAGATCTATAACCTAAAGGGGGGAGGGGCCGGGCCTTCTGCACAAACCTTATCACAGCAGTCACAACCATGGCAACAGGCGGTTACAGATCCGGTTAGCCCAACCACGTCGAACAACAAGTTTTGCAAATACTGCGGGAAACAAATGTCCTTAGATTCCGTGTTCTGTCCCGCCTGTGGGAAACAGCAGTAGTTTCAGAATGCCCTATGAACCTGGTGACCTCTAAGCTGGCATATTCCTTGTAGTTTATCACCTCAACCTGCATTATTCTGAGCAATTCCAACTTCATGTTACGCGTAAACTATTTCTGACATCTTATGCACGCACAAGATGCGTACTGTTTTACGCAAACTCGGCTTTAATTCTGAAACTTACAAACATTGTTTACAGGCCTACATCCGCATTCGTCAGAGTCCTAACCTAAAAGCAGTGCGAGTGATGCTTTGAAACATTTCGCTCAAAACTTTTCCTCGTCCTCCTTCTTTCAGTTTTTCCCCGCTTCCTTCCGAAAGACGTTCTCAGACACGCGCATCCACTTTGACGCCTTACGGGGGAAACCGCTGCTTACCGCTCCTGTCACCATACGGTATTACTTGAATAACTCCAAAAAAGGGGAACCCTATCCTCGTCTACGTGCCCTAAGCCACATGTTCATGATAACATCAATTTGATTCGTTCTCCAGTATCATTCCTTATTTCTAATTACATGGACTCTGCCTCCGTCTCAATGTTTTCAACTCCCAATCTTCACTTGTTCAAGCAGAGGATAAGAAAATTGCTTAAACATTTGGCAACTGACGTCGCGAACATGCCTTAGGCGTTTGGAGCCTCCCCGAAATCCCATTGATGCACACTCCTCTATGCTGAATCCTTCGCTCTGGGTTCCGGGGAATGAGACCTAAGAACAGGCATCCTTTCAGGAGCTTGGCACGCACCAAGGGGTTTACTGATCCAGCCGAGGTCCGCTCGCCAGTTAGAGGCGTCTCGGTTCCTACTTATGGAATCTGTATGATACTGTTCAGTTTGACAAATTTTCTCTAAATCTTTTTAAGAGTCACTAGTGGGTCTGCGGGAACCGCATGAACCCTTGAAAGCGAAAAACTAGGCAAACCCTGATTGCTTTGCCCATATGGTTCATTACTTCTGACCATGCTGGGCCGCCTTTCGTCGAACCCTAAGCCCCATTTAATTCTGCTTCAGTCCAGCTTCAGACTTTCCCCATTAAGGTAGTAGGTGGAGTCACCGGTTGTCGACTAAGAGCTGCTGCGTCCGCCTTATACATCGTCGTTCTAACAGTTTCTGACCGAGTGGAAAAGATTAGAAAAGGCACCACCTCATACTACGCTCATACTGTATATATCCTTGCATTAGCAAAATATGTCAATGTCGTCTAATGGCGCGGACTTTGAAACACCGCTACCGGTCGGAAATGGAAAATGGATTTTATTGTAATGAAGCACAACCCATAGGGGCTCGTTCTACTCGACCATTTTTGTCATAGGGCCTTGATAGAAAGGAGGCGACCCACTGTGTAGTTGCCGAGATGTAAGGGCAAATGACTTTTTGGTCGCTTATAATTTTCTAAAATGGCGCTGAAGCGAATCTCGCTATTACGGAAGACACTTCATCCACGTATTTCTTGAATATGTTCAGGATGTCTCTTGAAGTTATTGTGCCAACAACTTTTGAGCCATCTGTGACAACCATCCTACGTATTCCCCGTTTAACCATGAGTTCAACGACTTCCTCGGTGGGAGTTTCTTTGTCACAGGCTACGATTGGAGATGTCATTAACTCAGAAATTGGGGTTTTCGAGGCGTCTATGCCTTTGCCTATCACTTTTTCAAGGAAATCCCACTCCGTAACTATCCCGACGGGAGTACCATTTGAGGTAACGACAGCGAACCCGCGTCTTTGGCTGACGAGCTGTTTAACAGTATCCAGAATCGTTGTGGAGCCTTCTACGCTTACGAACTCTGGTCTCATTATTTCTTTTGCTTTCATTACCATGGTGTAGCGTTATTACTTTCGGGTATTCTTAATTGTATCGCAGTCCTTGACAAACCTCTCTTTTGAAGTCAACAAGTGCAGAGTGAGGAAGGTCATAGCTCTATGCACATTCAATCATCCATGAATGGCAGCTGGCTTAAGGAAAGTGGACTAGTCGGCTGACTGTTCTGTGTCCATGGAGGCGTCAGAACGTGGACTGTTCGTCCTTTTAACGTCACGCCGGAAAAGTGAAGCCTGTAGGTTAGCCTTGTTTAGCGATGAGCGGGCCCTCCGGGTACACTTTTCTAAACGCTTCCAGAACACTTTTCGCGTCTTCGGCTGACAACTGGGACAGAGGAGGTCTGACAGGGCCAGGCTTGAAGCCTTTCAGTCTAACCATTTCTTTGACAGCCGCAGGGAAATTGCCCAGGAACATTGCTTGCGCAAGCGGAAGAATCTTTGTTTGCTCGGCCAAGCCGCTTTTGTGGTCTCCTGAAGAAACAGCTCTGTAGATTGCAGAGCATTCGGCGGGTACAGCGTTGGCGAGCCCGCTTACGACGCCGTCTGAGCCGAACTCGAGGGCGGAGTATATGAGTGAATCTGTTCCCATCATCACAGAGAATTTGCTGCTTTTCAACGCGATCAAGGCGTCTACGTACGCGGGCATGTCGTGGGTTGTGAACTTGAGCCCCACTATGTTCGGGTGTTCTGCGAGCTTTTCGAGCAGTGGAAGAGACACGTCGTTCACTGTGTTTGCCGGAATGTTGTATATCACGAGGGGGAGCGCCGAGGAGTCGGCGATGGTTTTAAAGTGTTCGTAAATGCCTTTCGGCTGCGGCCTATAGTAGTAGGGGGCTGTCGCTACCACGTAGTCGGCTCCAAGCCGTTCGGCTGCTTTGGCGTTTTCAACGGCGTTTCGCGTCGACGGGTCGGAGACTCCTGCTAGAACCGGAACCTTCGAACCGACGGCCTTAACCACTGTTTCTATGACCTTTTCCTTTTCTTCTCGGTTGAGGAGGGCGAATTCGCCGTTTGTTCCCAACGCAAATATTCCGTTGACTCCCTGAGACACCAAGTGGTCGGTGAACTTGGCCAGCTGGTCCAGGTTGAGGGAGAAGTCTTCTAGGAACGGGGTTATCACCGGTACGATGACTCCGCCAAGTTTCTTGGGCATGTCTCAGACCTGTTTTTCGACCTATTTAAAAGGTGGGACAGCCGCCTTCTGCACAGCCTGAACCATGATTTCCCTATCATGTCTGGGAATTCAGGTCGTCTAACGGGCAATGTGCTATCGGGCGTAGGCTCCGCGGCTAAGGAGAGCCCCCAATTCGACACAGCTAAATTTGTGCTACGGGTTGTCTTTAATCGGTTTGACTGTAATCCTGAAGACTGACGCGCTGAACCCGGATCCAGCCGTTATCCGTGCCGCCGCTAGGACAATAGTTGGAGGGGGAACTGTTGCGTTTCCGACTGAAACGGTTTACGGATTGGGAGCCGACGCCTTAAACGAGTCAGCCTGTAGAAAGATTTTTGAAATAAAGCGGAGGCCGGCCGACAACCCCTTGATAGTTCACGTAGCCGACGCGGATTCTTTGAATGAAGTTTGCTCCGGGCTGGACGAAGAGGTGTTTCGTCTGGCCCGCAGGGTGTGGCCTGGTCCAGTGACGCTCGTCCTCCCCAGGAGCCCGAAAATACCATACGTGGTCACGGGCGGCCTGGAGACTGTTGCGGTCCGCGTGCCAGCGCACCCCGTGGCGCAAGCCTTGATCCGGGAGTCTGGTAGACCGATCGCTGCTCCAAGCGCAAACCTCGCCTCCCGGCCTAGTCCCACGAGCGCTCGGCATGTTGAGGAAGACCTGCTTGGGAGGGTGGATGTAATAATCGACGGAGGAGAAACGTTTCTTGGAGTGGAGTCGACGGTGGTTAAGTTTGCGGAGGGGAGGGCAACGGTGCTTCGTCCAGGACCATTTACCGTTGAAGATTTGGGGAAGCTTTTTTCAGAAGTTGAAGTCGCCGGCCTTCACGACGTCGGAAGGCCTATCGCCCCTGGGATGAAGTACAGGCATTACGCCCCGAGAAAACCGGTCTTCTTGGTCGAAGGCGATCTGAAGCCTCTGATCCAAGACTTGCTAAGAGCCGGGCGTAGGCCCGCTGTGCTGTGCACCAGAGACTTCTCGAAGGAGACCGCCGCGCCAGCAATAATTCTCGCTGAAACCAACGATCTTGCTGAGGTAGCCAAAAACCTATTCAAATGTCTTCGCCAATTGGACAAAACTGATTGCGAGTTCGGGGTCATCGGCCCGATGCCGGAAACGGGGCTTGGACTTGCTGTGATGAACAGGGTTAGGAAAGCCTGTGGTGGCTCTACAGTGCGGTCCGCTTACGAGATAGTGGAAAGGCTCAGCACCCCCTCTCATGCGAAGAAAGATGAAAGACAATATGATCTTTTAGCAGATCAGAAATAGGACCACGGCGTTCGTGTTTTGTATGAGTTACTCTGAAAAACTTGCGTCAGTCTTTGGCGTGGAAGAGCAGACCGTTAGAAAAATTCAGGATGACTTTGACCCTGTGGCTAAAACAATCTCTTCGAAACTGGGGAAACTGTCACTTTGGGCTGTCGACGAAGAAGAAAGGAAGGCGCTTTTCTCCACTGTACGTCTGCTCGACCCCAAACTAGTTGTTGAAACAGGCGTAGGGTCCGGTGTGTCTTCCACATGTATTTTGTCGGCCACCCCTAGATGTAGCCTTCACTCAATAGATCTGGGTGTCAAGTACGGAGAAGAAGACAGGCAGTATGAGGTTGGATTCGTTGTTCCAGACTCCCTCAGAAACAGATGGACATTACACTTAGGCGACGCCAGAACCCTGCTTCCAAAAGTTCTTGACCAGCTCGGACGAATCGAAATGTTCTTCCACGATAGCACGCACACCTACGAGCACGTTTGGTTTGAGCTATCAACGGCCTGGCCCAGAATAAAGCGCGGGGTTGTCGTCGTCGACAACTCTGACTGGACGAAGGCTCCAGAAGATTTCGCGAGATCCGTGAACCAGCCACTGATCCAGCTTACAGGCGACATGACGCTTATCCCAAAGCTGAGTGAACAAGCTGGTTAAACCACCAGATATTTCACCCGTAGAATACGTGTCCCGGGCTATCTCTGGTTTACGTGTTCTGAATCTGGCGGCCGGTTCCCCGGACCCCACCACGATTCCTTCGGACGAAATACGCGAGACGTATTCTGATATCCTTCGCGAATACGGAGCTGAAGCTCTCGGATACCCGGGGGCGGGAGGCTTGGATGAGCTGAAAGCCGAACTGCCTTCATGGTGCAGAAGCATTGGGGTGGACACTGCAGGAATGCGATTCGTTGTAACAAGCGGCGCACAGCATGCCATCTCGCTGATTGCAGCCTCGGTTCAACCATCCTACTATATTCATGAGGAACCCACGTTTATTGAAACTCTAAACTCCTTCAAAGCAACCGATGCCAAGGGACTTTCCATCCCGATGGACAACGATGGGATAATAGCACGCGAAATAGAACGCAAGCTCGGGCGCCGGAAGGTGGAGGAGGAGAAGGGCATAATCTACACGATACCCTTGGCTCACAATCCTACCGGCGTCTCCATGAAAACTTCAAGGCGCACCGAGCTAGCGGAGATCGCGAAATCGCATAAACTGCTAATGGTCGAGGACGACCCGTACCGTCCCATTTATCCGTCTCCAGAATCTCCTATTCTTAACGAAGCCCCTGACTCAACAGTATATGTGTCAAGTTTTAGTAAGGCCGTAGCACCGGGTCTCAGAGTTGGATTCGTTGCGACTAGGATGAAGTGGCTCGCAGACAGAATCACCGCCCTAGAACAGCTCGATTTCTCAACTTCCTCCATAAATCAGCTGGTTCTGGCCAAACTGCTTAGATCCGGAAAAATATACCAGAAGCTCGACTACGCCAAGAAGCTTTACCGCCGGAAAATGAACGTTCTTCTGGACGCCTTGGCTGATAACCGGTTTGAGCTATTGTATCAGCCGTCGGGTGGACTGTATGCACTGGTTGACTTGGGTGTTGACTCGCAGTCGCTACTGGCCAAGGCGCTTCAAAAAGGAGTCGCCTACGTTCCCGGTGTAAAATTCTTTCAGCACGCGACACCGATGGCTAAGAGAAGCTCGAGGCTTAGCGTCGGTAAAATACCACTCGCCCAGATAGATGAAGCCGTGAACACTCTTGGGAAAGTGGCTCATAGACTAGGCCGCTAGGCTTTGGAGACTAGGAGGCAGACCAAGCGCGTCCAAGCTGCAGTGAACTCCGAATGATTATGGGTGATTACGCTGCCAAGTGTTAGAAGGGATGCGAAGATGCATGGTCACAAAAAGCTGATTAACCTAGCCTAGGAGGTTGCTACGTCGTAGTTGAGCGCAACAATTGAATCCGTCTTGAAGCAAAAAGGTAGAAAACTGCTTGTGGCCTACTCGTCAATAGATTTCAGAGACTGTGTCGGCAACAGGGTCTATGTGATAGAGGTGTTGGAGCAACAGGGAGCGGCTGGCGGACGAGCGGCGGGAATGGGGTTAAGGGTTCCGGTCAAAATCACAAAGTTTGAGTGTTCAGGAAACAGGCTTCTCCCAACCTTTGTCACAGAAGATGCGTCCAGAATAGAGCTCTTTGAGCTGCCCTATCATTCAGTAGCTCAGGACGTTGTTTTACCTGACGGGACAACACTGGTTGTGTCGGGGGTAGTCGACCCCGACTTGGTAGAATCATACGACCGGCTTGTAGAGTCTTTCAAGCAAAGTTAGTCTGGAATCCGGCTACGGCGAATAAACCGTTTCCGGGAAGCTGAGAGCGTAAGCCGGAACAGTGCTCTGGACAGCGACCCGGTTACTGCTGAGAAGACTGATTTTCTAAGCCGCTTAGAGGGACTCGACATACGCTTCTACGAGCTTGACCACGCTCTCAATATCCTTCAGAGACATATACGAGTGTGCTGAATGAATGTATCTACATGGCACGGACACGACACCGCACGGTATGCCTGACGCGGAAAGATGTACTGCCCCTGCGTCAGTGCCACCAAACGCGGGCTTCTTTATCTGGTAGGGTATACCGTGTTCACCGGCAGTGTTTCTTAGCGCCCGGTAGACTGAAGGGTTGGCCACCATTGACTTATCCATAACCGTTATCACCGCTCCCCGACCCATGCCAGAAGGCCGCCTGTCCTCGGGCACGCCTGGCTGGTCTGCTGCTACAGTTGCTTCAAGCACCAGTGCCTCGCTTACATTCAGGTAGTTGGATACCACGCGTGCCCCACGTACGCCTAACTCTTCTTGCACGGTTCCAACATAATGGATCGTATGGCGAGTAGAAGACAATAAGTCTGCTAGTCTAGTCAGAATATAGCATCCCACTCTGTCGTCCAAAGCCTTACTGGACACGGTTTCCCCATTGAACCTTATTTCTGAAGCGGGTACGATGGGTGTGCCTGTTTCAACTCCTTTGGCCGCCAACTCCTGTGCGCTGAGACCGGTGTCAACGCTCATGTCTTCTAGTTTCAGCACCTGGTTTCTCTCCGATTCCGATGTTATATGCGGAGGCTTTGTGGCGAACACACCGTAGACGGGTTCTTGGGAAAGGATCTTTACTTCCATTCCTGGTAAAATCCTGTTATCCCATCCCCCGAGCTCAACAACTTTAACGAAGCCGTCTGGAGAAACATGTTGGACCATGAAGGAAACCTCATCCATGTGTGCAAGTAGAGCTATACTTTTTCCACTGCTTCCTTCCTTTGTTGCAACTAGGTTCCCTATTCCGTCTCTGCGAACTTTGCTTACGCTTTTCTTCAAATATGGCTCTAAGACGTCCGCAACTCCAGATTCAAAGCCGGGCGGACCGTCTGCGTTCAAAAGATTTTTTAGAACCTCATCCATGGAAGCGACGACTTGTTCCGGGTATATTAGCGAATCGCAGGCGTACCGGTAAGCCTTCCATATATGTCCGAAACGTTTAGTAAATACCGTCAAAAATCTGCCACGGCTGGTTAAGCTTAGAAATGGAAGGGGAGTTTAGGGTTGTTCTGGCTACATTCATAGTGGTTCTCGCGGTGCTGAGTGGTCTGGGCGTCTACTTAAACAATCAAGCCGCCAGTAGCTACGCTCAAAACACGATTCCAGTGGAGTACCCGCACATCAGAGTTGTGCCAGCAATTGTAGGCGAAAAATCCTTAAGCGCTCTTTTGTTTTCCGCGAACAGTTCGGCCGGCTTTACGGCCTACACGAGAGCTTCTAATTCTAGGTTCATATCTGTTTTCCCTCTGATCGAGGGCGGAAGTATCCGGATAAGCTATGTTATGGCGAATTTCACCTTCCAGCAGGGTACGATGGGATTGGCTGTGATCCTCACGCCAGCAAACTATTCAAGCATGGTGATCGAAAACACACGAAGCGCGCTTGTTACCAGCCTCACAGAGGCGGGGAATGCAAGCACATGCTCCCCCGGAATGTATTCCAAAGAGGTCGGTGGCAACATGACAGTATACTATTTTTCTGGAAAGGTGCTCGGTCAATGCGGCTTCATATACACGGTTCTGAAAACGCAGGGTAACATCCTTGCGCTCTTTCAGTATAGAACACTGGAGCCTCCAACGATGACTCAGCTACAGAAAATCGCGTCCACACTCATACAACAGTACTCCTGAAATTTTCAGAGACCCGTACTCTGTCCTACCAGTCATAATCTATGACTGAACCGAAACACCCTCGGTACTACTCTAAGCTTATCTTTGCGGTCGAATGTAAAGGATCCGAGTTGACCGTCAAAAGGAACGTGATCATAGTACTGGGGTCGTCTATGGTGGCGTCGGCTTTCTCTCTTTCAATCGGGGGATATCTGTTGTACGCCAATTCGCTGGTTCCTCCACAGCTGACAGCGCTCACAGCGGCGGCCGTTGTCGTAGCTCTCACGCTATCATATTTCGTGTTCCATGAAAACACGACGGCGATCAACGTTGGCACTATACTCGGCTTCGCCGCAATAGCTTTCTCTGCATCATCCAGCGCCCATGACAAAGCTCTGGCAGAATTCGGCGGCAACCCTCTCATAACAACACTCGACCTGTTACAGGTGTTTGGATTCTATGTGTTCCCGGCTCTGTACATAGTTGTTAGACTAGTCTATTACAGGGCTGGTCCTGCGCCAGGAAACACAGAACACGTTTAACTACCATAATAGCAGAATATCGCCTCGTAAACGAGCCCTCCAACACTCTGATTCCACTCTCGCCCCTTTGACTGCTATTTGATGCGAAAGCTGAGTGCGGCGCCGTTTCTCCATGGACAAAAGTTTCGTAATAGTACCCTGAAAACGTCCTAGAAGATGCTAGAGCAAGAGCAAGGCAGTACTGTGGGAGGGAGCTCAGCATTCTTTCACTTTGTTTATAAGAGGCTTCCGTCGGTCAGCATACATGGAGATTCGGGAGTACACTCTAAGTCTGGATGTCGATTTTGACAATCTTACCTTCAAGGGCACGTGTTCTCTGCATATCGCTGGGGCTACCGGCGTATTAGAGCTGGATGCCTTGGACTTAGAGATATTGAACGTCACAGCTGGCGGAGCCAAGCTGAACTTTAACCACGAAGGCAGTCGAGGCAAGCTGACGATAAACGGCGTGGCAGGCGACTGCGCCCTCAGTGTGGAATATCAAGGTAGGGTAGCAGAGGACAAGCTCACCGGATTCTACAAGGCCAAGTACAGTGGCGGATACGTGTTGGCAACGCAGTTTGAGCCCACTGGAGCAAGAAGGCTGTTCCCGTGTGTGGACGATCCTTCGTTCAAATCGGTGTACAGGGTTGACGTTTCCTGTAGAAAGGATCTGACAGTTATATCCAACACCCAATCTGAGAGAGAAGAAGTCAAAGGCGACTTCAAAAGAGTATTCTTCAAGCCAACTCCTAAAATGTCAAGTTACCTGCTATTCCTTGGAGTCGGCAGATTCGAGGTGGTTCAGCGTAGCTGCGATGAGAAGACCCTGTTTGCCGCAACGGTTCCCGGCAAATCTGGTGAAACGGGGTTCGCTATTAAAGAAGCCTGTTCCTGTCTGCAATGGTATTCGAGGTATTTTTCTTTAGGTTATCCGCTCGATAAACTGCATCTGACTGCGCTTCCAGACTTCGCGCAGGGCGCAATGGAAAACTGGGGAGCCATCACTTTTAGAGAGTCGGCTCTACTCGTAGGTGAATACGCGGGAGCCTCTGAGCGGAAGAGGGTTTCTGAGGTTGTTGCGCACGAGATCGCGCACCAGTGGTTTGGTAATCTCGTGACAATGAAGTGGTGGGACGACCTATGGCTCAACGAGAGCTTCGCCACTTTTATGAGCTTCAAACTAGTCAATTCAATTCACCCGGAATGGCGTATCTGGGACGACTTCGTCAGAACGAATACCTCTGGAGCAATGTACGAGGATTCGCTTTCTTCAACTCATCCTGTTAGGGTTCCTGTGAAATCTCCGGAGGAAATCTGGGAAATATTCGATCAAATAAGCTATGGGAAAGGCGCAAGCATACTCAGGATGATTGAAGCATATGTTGGGGAGGAGGCCTTCAGAAACGGTGTGAGAAAATACCTCGTGGCCAACAGTTACGGCAACGCTGTGGGCGCCGAGCTCTGGGAGAATGTAGAATCAACATCAGACAAACCTGTAGCAAGGATCATGGAGGAATGGATAACAAAGCCCGGGTATCCGGTTGTAACAGTGAGCAAGACGCCTGATGGCTATCTCTTGGAACAGCACAGGTTTACTCTCTCTGGCGCAAAGACCCCAGGGAAATGGAGCATTCCCTTATCTGTTATAGCAGATGGCTCAAACAGGAATATACTTATGGGTTCCGAAGAGCTTGTTCTCAACTTACATGAGGCACCCATCATCAACGCCGATGCCACGGGCTTTTTCAGGGTAAAGTACGATTCAGACACTTATTCCAAACTTCTCTCAAAATTCGAGTCACTGTCTCCCAGCCTGCGATGGGTTATTGCCTCAGACCTGTTCGCGTTTCTTCTCTCAGGTGAGGTTGACCCTGCTCTATACTTCCGGATGGTATCCGCCTCTACGCACGGCCAAGATTACCTTGTGACGAACGAGGTGCTTTCCCAGCTCAACTATATTTACAGCGTGGTGCCAGACTCTGTCTACGTGGGAGAATCGATTAAGGCGTTCTGTCGCGCTAGTCTCGATGCCGTCGGATATCATTCTACTCCAGGAGAACAGGACAACGTTTCAGCACTACGGGAACGATTGCTTACATCGCTGGTGAGAGTTGACGAAGCTTTCGCTCGGGAAGCTTCAGGTAAGTTCCAGAACTATTTTAAACTGCAGCCTGAAGAAAGAGAGGCTGTGGCATTGGCCTATGCTTTGACCTTGGGTGAAAGAGGCTACAAGGACCTGGTTGACGCCTTATCCCAAGCTAAGAGCGAAAACGACTTGGAAAAGTTGCTTCTCGCGCTCGTATGTTTTAGGTCTGAAAGCCTAGTGGAAAGGTCGCTGAACAGCCTGCTCGATGGCGCAGTCCCGTTAGGAGTAGTTCCATGGGGCGTGTTTGGTGCTCTGAACAGCGCATCCGGTCGCAAGCCGGCTTGGAAATGGTATGTGACCAACCTGAACACGCTAAGGTCTATAGGAGCAGACACAGGGATTGTTTCGGTTTTAACCCAACAACTTATTGGGATAGCGGGCTTACAATTGGAGGAGGAGATCAAGTTGTTCTTCGATAAGACGAGAATACCGGAGGCAGAGATGGGGATTAGGAAGGGCTTTGAAACGTTGGCGGTAAACAAAAGACTGCTCAATTCGGTTAGAAACATGTCCCGGGAGGCGATGTAGACGCCAAAACTATTCGACTGCCACGTGCACGTCCCAGATAAAGGTCTGGTTAACGCTCTGGGAGAGGCCGTTCTGGAGGCCTCTGTGAAATACTTTAGAGCTGACTTCTCGTGGAAGACCTTCGAACAAATGGAAGACGAGCTCAGACAGCAGGGTGTCAGCCGGTATGCCCTCCTCCCTGTCCCAAACACCAGGACCAACCCCGACGAGGACAACAAGCTTACCGCTGAAAGAGCTCAGTCGAGCTCATCGGCAATCGGATTCGCGTGGGTGGACCCGCTCAGAGACCCCTTGGGCACGATTAAACGCGCCCTAAAACTTGGTCTTGTAAATCTAAAGTTACATCCAACGTTACAGGGCGTGTACCCGGATCATGAGGCCCTGGTCAAAGTGTACCAAGAGCTATCAGAAGTTAAGGGCACTGTGATCATTCACACAGGCACATCGGGTATCGGAGGAGGGATCAAGGGTGGCGGAGGTTTGAGGATCGGCTTTTCCAAACCAATACCCGTCGACAATGTTGCTGCCCAGTTTCCTGACGTTAATTTTGTAATGGCGCACTTTGGCTGGCCCTGGTACAACGAGGCGATCGCAGTCGCTCTACAAAAGGCAAACGTCTACCTAGACCTGTCTGGATGGGATCCCAAGTATATTCCACAAGAGGTGTGGACGTATGCCAGAACTCTGCTAAAGACTAAAATACTATACGGCAGCGACTATCCGTTCGTCAAGCCTTCCAGATGGGTTTCCAGCTTTGAAAAGATAGATCTTCCTCAAGAGGTAAGGCAACTTATCACCTACGGCAACGCCGAAGCCCTGTTCTCTTAGCCCAAATCATGCCCAGATGACCGTGCGATATGAAAAGACTGCGCCGGAGGCGGCTCTAACCGGCGCATATTTATTATCGTTGTAGCCATGTTACGTTGGATTGTTCGAATGGACCGGAAGACTGATTGTTCATGTGGACATGAATGCATTCTATCCTTCTTGTGAGCAGTTGATGGATAAGACTCTCGTGGGGAAGCCCGTCATTGTTGTTATGTCACCAGACGACGACGGAGAACTGGTACGGGGCGCAGTCGCATCCTGTTCGTACGAAGCACGAAAGTTTGGCGTCAGATCAGGTATTTCTTTAAGAAAAGCCAGAGAGTTATGCCCCGACGGTGTCTATCTCAGAACGAATTTCCCACTTTATGAGGCTGTGTCGGATTCCGTTATGAACGTGTTGCAGAGGTTCGCCGACAGGTTGGAGCAGGCCAGCATCGATGAAGCCTACCTGGATTCTACTAAAAAGGCTAAACTGGAGTACGATTCGCCCGAAGCCTTCGGAAGTGCCATAAAGAATGCTGTCCTATCAGAAGTGGGCCTCAGGTGTAGCGTTGGTATAGCTCCAACCAAGGCCTCCGCTAAAATAGCCTCCGACGCAGAGAAACCAGACGGCCTGACAATTATCAGACCGGAGAGCGCCAGGACATATCTCTCCAACTTGGATGTAGAATCTGTTGCAGGAATAGGACCAAAGACTCGCGCTGCGTTGTCAAAAATGGGCATTCAGACTCTCGGTCAACTGGCGGACGCGTCGCCAGAAATCCTGATGGAAAGATTTGGTAAAACTGGGATCTGGATGTGGAAGGTAGCGAACGCGGAAGACAGTGAGGAGGTTAAGCCCGTGGAAGAACCAAAGTCCATTAGCACGGAACATACGCTTCGGTCGGAAACGTCAGATCGTGAAACAATCGAACAGGAACTCCAGACGCTGGCTTCCGACCTGTTCAAGAGACTTGAAACGACAGGAATGACCTGCCGAACGGTTGGAATAAAGGTTGTTTGCTCTGACTTCCGGATACTCACACGTGACAAAACCGTTAGGAGGCCTATCGACTCCTATCAGGCGGCAGTACAGATACTACATGAGCTTGCGCTCAGAACGCCGTCGGTACCTGTTAGAAAAGTCGGAGTAAGATTGTCGGGTCTAGAAAGAGGCCGCGCGAACAGCCGCAACATAGAATATTGGACTGAGGACTCGGTGAGCAGTTCCATAAACAGGTAACATACTACGGCAAATCTTTGATTTCTTGACGAAGATGTTTGCAACATATAAGTGGATGTATGAATCAGACGTTTTGTGACCGACGAGACGGCCCGCATGTTTCTAAACACGAGGAGACGACAACCATGTCAGAGAAAAGTATGGATGAGAAAGCGTGACGCGAAGTCGTTGAAGTTGGCACACATAACTCTGAGAAGACACCATGGAGGACACTCTAATCATGCAATCAAAGAGCAGTCAGCCGCAGATTCCCCTATGGTGGACACACGCTTTTGTCTCCGTAAATGGGACAAAACCTTGTTAGTTGGCGGTTCAAGGCTTCCTAAATTCCCAGTTATTGGTTCACCGAGACGGGCTGGAGATACCTTCTACTCCGAGTATCCTTCCACGCTAAGCGAGCTGCCGGTTGAAATGTTATCTCTTAGTGAGCAGACAGATTCATCTACCCCCTTTGGAGAGAAACAAAGAATTAATTCCCCTCCCGCCATTTGGTTGTAGTGACTCAAGTGGATATCAAGCAGTTAAAAGTGGGGCCCATGGCCAACTTTTCGTACATTCTCAAGTCTCAGGGATACGCAGCTGTAGTTGACCCCAGTTTTGGAGGGAAACCGCTGGTCGACATGCTGCGAGAGAGCAAGCTTGACCTCAAATATGTGATACTAACGCACCACCACTTCGACCATGTTAAGGATGCCGCGCTTGTCGCCGATTCCATGGGCTCTGAGATCGTGGCTCATTCCAACTCTCCCTTGAAAAAGGATGTTTCAGTAGATGACTCCTCTGTTTTGAAGGTAGGCTCATCCGAGCTGAGAATAATTCATACTCCTGGCCACACCCCTGACAGCATTTGTGTTCTGGGAGGTGGAGGCGTCTTTACAGGCGACACTCTGTTCGTAGGAGAATGTGGTAGGGTAGACCTTCCAGGGGGAAGCGCCACTGACATGTACTCCAGCCTATTCAAAAAGCTTGCAAAGCTTCCGCATGAAACTGTGGTTTATCCCGGACACGACTACGGTAAAACCCCTAGTTCGACCATAGGCGCTGAAATCAGAACCAACTATGTTTTGAAGCCGCGGACCATAGAAGAATTCCTGGAGTTTATGTCAACACCTTGAACTCTAAAATTATTGTTGGAAAGATCGTAACGCCGGAGGGGCCTTGCGTCCTAAACGGGCGTCCTCGCCTTAGAGTAATACAGGACGGAGCCGTAGCCTTTTCCAAAGGAAAGATTCTAGCCGTAGGCGAGAGGGATTCCGTTCGAACCAGATACAGTAGCCTGGAATTAGTGGACCGGAGAGACTATCTTGTAACGCCCGGGCTAATCGACCCGCATACCCACATACTGTACCATGGAAACAGGTCAGACGAGCTTGACCTCAAGCTGCAGGGATTAAGTTACCGTGATATTGCGCAAATGGGTGGTGGAATTATGCGCACTGTCAGAGAGACCAGAGACCACATGGCAGATGTAGAAAGAGAGGCGTTAGAAAGAATAACCAGAATGACAAAATGCGGCACAACCACCGTCGAGGTTAAGAGCGGATACGGATTGAGTGTAGACTCGGAATTAGCTTTAATGAGGACTGCGCATTCTTTGAGCCGTAAGGCGGGGGTGAGAATACTGCGGACTCTGCTTTCGGCACACGCTGTTCCGCCCGAATATTCTGGAAGGGAAGCGGCATATGTGAAAGAAGTAGTTTTTCCAACAATAGACCTGTGCTCCAGAAGTAACTTGGCGGAATTCGTAGACGTATTCTGCGAAGAAGGGTACTTTGACCCGTCTCTTACACTGCAAGTGTGCGACTACGCGAAGTCCAAAAAGATGCGGGTCAAGATACATGCTGACGAATTTAGCGATATCGGAGGAGCCAGGATAGCGGGACAAGTTGGAGCAGTATCTGCAGACCACTTGGGGTGCTCGAACGCTGAAAACCTAAGGTTCATGGCGGAAAAAGGCGTCGTCGGTGTTTTGCTTCCACTTTTGTTTCATTCGAACATGCTTCCTATTCCCGATGCGCGCAAATTCCGTGGAATAAATCTGATAGTGGCGTTGGGAACAGATTTCAATCCGAACAATCCTGTTGACTCTCAACTTGTCACCCTCAACCACGGATGTCTTCGTCTCCGGATGACTCCTCCCGAAGCCTTTTGTTCTGTCACAGCGAATGCCGCCGCAGCACTTCGCCTCGAATCCGAGATTGGAATTCTTGCCGAAGGCTACAGCGCCGATATAGCTGTATACGACGCTGACAGCATTTCGGACCTGGCTATGCGGTGTGGCAGTTCTCCTTTGCTTGAATCATACGTAGCCGGCGAACCACTGGTGACTTAGTCTCTATGTACATTGCGAACCAGGAAACTGTCCGGCGGTGGATCACAAGTGTTATGTCCCGTAGAACAAGGTCTCAGGGCACGGCAAAAATCTATTTATGGCATCTTACCAAATTCTGCGAATGGGCAAACAAGACTCCTGATTCGCTTATTGAGGATAGAAGAAAGGCGTCTGCTGGTTCCGGTGCATCTGACAGAAAGCACGAAGAGCTTCTGACGAGTTACTTCGATTACCTGGAATCGAAGAAGAAGTTTGCTCGAAACACTTCCCTCGTGGCTCATGCGGCGATAAGGAGTTTCTACCGTGCAAACTATGCTCCGCTCGACACGTATACTCCAGAGTCGTGGCCCACAAAATACGAAAGGATTCCCTCCCGTTCGGAGTTGGCGAAGACTCTGGCATCTTCGTGTTCAGCCTTACAGAAAGCGTTGATCCTTTTTTCGGTTCAGTCGGGGCAAAGAATAGGAATCATAAGGTCGCTTAGGTTCGGCATGGTGAGGAATAGCTTGGACGCAAAGGGGCCCTCCCTCATCAGCATCCCAGCGGCACTTAAAGATGCAAAAGGAATTCCAGTTAACAAGAGAAGACAACCATACGACTTCTTTATAGGAGAGGAAGCGAAGGCAGCGCTACGCGAATATCTGGCTACAAGAGGACGCCTGAACGACGCTGACTTTGTTTTTGTCAGTCCCAGAAGGTACAGGAACAGACCTGTGCCTCTGGACGACGAGGAAGCTAACAGACTGATCCGGAAAGCATTCCTCGAGGCAGGCGCGTGCTCCAGGGACGAGGTAAAGGGCATTCATCACCATGTCTTGAGAAAGTTCTATCAGACAAGCATGGAGCAGGCGGGAGTGGCGTCCACGTGGTATGAGCAGATGATGGGCCACGTACTGCCTAGAACGCAAAAGGCATACTCAAAGCCAAGCATAGAGCAGCTCAGAGAGGCGTATGCAAAAGGTGAGCCATACCTCAGCTTCAACGTCGGAAAAGCCGCTGCCGACGTATTCGATATCAAAAGAGACCGTGTGAGCGAGCTTATAGTCGCAAATGACACGAAAAACATAGCAGATGAAAGGGCTGCAGATTACGGCAAAGACCCAGAGGCGGAAGGTGTAGACCACGCGGAGAGAAAGTCGAAGAGAAGAGTTCTAAGCAAAATAGTCTCAGAATCCGAGCTTGCAAGCTACCTGGAAGATGGATGGGAGTTCGTGCACCAGTTGTCCGATCACAGAATTGTGCTCAAGAAGAGTTCTCAGTGAACTCATGGTTTCAGGACTCTTGGAGCCTCTTACCCTTAACGTCCTGAATGGTTCTCAGATTTCAATGGCACGTCGTGTATCGGTATAACCTTATGAGCGGGAGGATGTTTCGGATACAGCGAATCTTACTGAGATGTTTGCGACTGCTAACCCGTTTCAAGCTTCTTTTGATCATCTGAGAAGAATTTCTTGTATAGAACAAGATTGGCCAAGTTGACGGGTACAGCAATAATGAAAGGAACTTCAATCGGATAGCCGTCCAGTGAGAAACCGGTTAGAAAGGTCGCGGCAGACGACGGCAGAAGTCTGGACGCCTGGTTTACGGCGGTCGCGGAGCCTCTTTCGCTTTCCGACACCATGGACATCATAAGCGACTGTTGTGCGGGTAGAGCCATCATGCGCGTAGAAGTCATGCATACGTATTCTGTTACTGCAAGATAGAATAAGGGAGTGAAGGGGAAAATTACAAGAAGTGCGGTTGAGATTCCTCTGCTAAGGACGATCATCTTCACAAAGCCAAGGCGTTTGACTAAAGTTGGGGTCAGGGAAAGCGACAGCGAGGAAACAAGTGTTCCGGCGCTCATCGCGTCGCCCACAACTCCGTTCGATACTCCGAAAAGCGAGTGGAAGAGTATTGGGAAGAATGGTGTCACGAGACCTTGGCCGAATCCGTTTAATATCCCTGTAATCGAAAACTTTGTAATGGCTTTCCCCGATTGCAGTTTTCTCAGATTTATTTTCTGGCGGGTATGGCTCTCTGAGATGATAAGGGTTATGAGGGTGGCGCCAGAAGAAAGCAGGAGTCCTAGGCTGAAGAGGATTCTGAAGTCAGGGAGATTGGTTAGCAGAGCGCCAGCCGAAGCCGCGACTCCTCCCGCCAAACTGGTGTAACTGTATACTGTCGTTCTCTTAGAAGGAGGAGCTTTTTCAGCGAGCAGTGCGTTCTGCATTGGAGCAAGATAGCTGCCAACGCCGCCGCCAACGGTCCCTCCTGCCAGACCAAAGCTCCCCAAGACGGAAGCTCCGATTATGGCATAGTATTGTTTGCTTACCAAGAGCAAAAGACACGATAGTGCAAGAAGCGCGTTTCCGATTACTAAAGTGGGCTTTCTGCCGAACATGTCTCCGGTAACTCCAAAAAGAAGTGTTAGCAGCGGAGACGCAAGGCTTGCCACACCGAACACGACTCCAATAGTAAGATAGGAGTACTTCAGAACTTCAATAAGGTACAGTGAAACTGACACGTTCAAAAAGCCGGCAGCAAAGTTTCTGATAACTCTCGCGCCAATTATCGCCGAAATGTCTCTATTCATTTCGGACGCCCTCACAGCAGAGGGAAAGCTGGGAACAGCAAAACTCTGCCAACCTCTAACCCTCGGCTAGGACATTACGCTGGGCTGTCCCGATTTGGTTTGACACGATCTCCTTGATATCGTTGTACAGGTAGCCGGCTATCAGCCATCCGAATGCAATGTAAACAAAGAGAGGGATCGTGGAAGATATCGAATATACGAGATCTGTAACGCTGAAAATGGACGCCGCCGCAGCCACCACAATTTCGGAAACAGGGGAAAAAAGTCTGTTTTTGCCGTTTGCCAGTTTTCGACTCACTCTTGAAGCGGATAGTCTGAGCAAGGAGGCGTTCGCGGCTATGTGGATAAGAAGAGACGAAAGACCCGCCATCACGCCCAGAGCCACGAATCCGTAGAATACGGGTAGGCCGACGGCGAGCGACAGAGATATGACCACAAAGGGGACTAGTACACCGATTATAGCGTTTCTGGGCAAAGAGGAGTGGAGGCGTGAGAAGAGGGAAGGAAAGGCGCCATCGGAAGCCATCCTGTACAGCGTTCTCGATGTGGCTGTCATGAATGCTGTGACTGCCAGTATTCCATCGTTCAGAAAAGCTATAAAGAGGATTGGATAGATCGCCCAACCCAGGTACGCCGCCAGCGTCTTCACGGTTATTAGCGCCGGCTGCGCTGTGGAAGTCACAGTTACATGGCTCAACATGTCAAGAAAGCCGTAAATGAAAACTGAGGCTAGTGCTCCGCCAAGTGAGATAACAGATAGTACAGTGCGGCCAACCACTTTCCGCGCATTTATGACTTCTCCGGACACCGGAGTCAGGGAACCGAATCCAGTCGGTATAGACGCTGCGAACAAGACGCCGAGGCCGAGGCGTCCTGTAGAAATCTTTGACGCGTAGCTCAAAGGATTGTAGAAGTGGAAATGAGCCCGAAACACCATGGCCAACACGACGCCAGATATCGTGGCCATTTCAAGTGTTCCGGCGATGAAGGCGTATCTGGAAGAGGGTTTAACCCCTTTTAGAACAAACACGGATGCGGGGGTGAGTACAGCCAGAGCGATCACGATCGGGGGGGCGCTGACGATTTGGGTTAGGACATAGATTGTTCCGACAACGTAAGCGCACCCGTAAAGTACCGCGTAGAACAGGTACATCCATCCAGTCTGAAAGCCGAACCGCTGTGAGAGCAGGTGAAAAGCATAGGTGTAGTATCCTCCTGTAGACGTTAGCCTAGAAGAAAGTTTGTAGACCACGGCGCCGTTAAGCAACACCAGCAACGAGCCCAGAATCACCGCTATCGGGGAGAAAAGTCCCGTAAGCTCAACGACCACGAGACCGTACGTAAACAGGCTCAGTAGTGGAGACTGGCCGCCGAAGGCCATGAAGAACGCGTCAACCGCGGAGAGCCTGCGGGGGAGCTTCGTCTTCTCGCCAGAACTTTCACTGAGCTGTTCTGTTACCATATATGTTAACCGTCTATTCGAAGGAAATTATATGAGGAGTCTCGAAAAATATCTTTTAAGCGTAACTGTTTATCCGGCCAAGGCACTTGGCTTTATATGTGAAGGCATTCTTTTGACGATCCATATTCCGGCGGCCGAGGAGCATAGGGCTGGCATCAGGATATATGTGGTAACAGTTTCAGATGCGTAAACAAAGCCGGTCACTATGAGGAGCAAGCCTATCAGTCCAGCGTATTCTTCAACTATATCGTGATTCCTCCCGAGCCCAAACAGGAAGCAGGCAGTTATGAATGAAGTTATGGCAGAAAAGACGATTACTGATACAAACGCGTTGGTTACGCCTAGGAAGCCGAAGACATAGATGATTATGGTGCCGAGGACGATCGAAGAGCCGTGAAGAATGTTGGTCATAATCAGGTACTCTATCAAGGCGCCCAGCACCAGACAGGCAAGGTACACAGTCCTCCACGCCGTCTTCTTCTTCAGAATAATGGCGGCTCCCATTAGGGTAAAAGCAAAACCAGCCACAGCAGCAACGTAGGGTTCAAGCTCTGCGGCAAAGGCACCCGCCTGTGTTCCAAAAGGAACTTTGAAGTTAGCCGTTATGATGTTTCCAATGAGAAAAAGTAGGCCGAGGAGCTCGGTAAACAGCATGGCTCCCACAGGCAACGCAACCCTGTAAGCCCTTTTAAAGACAAGGCAGGCGGACAAAGCCACGGAAGCGAACACAGAGGAAAGGAGAAGTAGGCTTTCCAAGGGTGATGTGTTCTGGAATATGTTGGACACACCTGCGCCAACGTGCTCCAGATCCATGACCACGCTAACGAAGGCCGCCAAAGCCCCCAAATACATCACCGTCCTAGCGGAGGCTCCCTCCCCCACGCCTAGGATTGCAACGAAAATCAGCGTCGCAGGCACAAGTAGAGTCATGATTCCGAAGGCATACCCGCCGATGTAGTAGAAAGCCGTAATCATCGGGGAAACCTGCGATATATTGACGCCAGCTGTCCCCAACGGGAGAACGGAAGCCAGGAACTCCCTGTTAAATATCGCTTCTATAAGCACTATTACAAACGACAAGTAAAAAAAGGGGAGACTAACTCCGCCTTCTGCCTGGGATCCATGATTACCAGCCGTTCAGAAGAAACTCTTGGACACATATAGTCCGGCTATGAAAAGCACCACAGCTACAGCCGCAGGCATCTGCATTGACAAAGGAGCTGAAGATCCGGCGGGCTGAATGTATACGTTCCACCACAGGGATATGCTCTTAAAGTCCACGGATTCTCCTATTGCCCCCTGGAACCATGCGAAAGCAACATGGTATGTTCCTCCAGGCGCAAGCTGAATCTGATAGTGGGATTCACCCTGGCCGTTCGAGACTCCGACGGTTGAGAAGGTTCTCGCATACTCTAGAGTCAGGTACGTCTGCCCGTTGGAGGCTGTTGATATCGTGTCGCCTGTTGCAACCACTGACGGGTTCCACAGTTCGTTCGGTGTATAGTCGCCTTGAAGCCACTGCCAGTCGTTGATGTTGGGGTTATTGAGGGCCGGGAAGGTCGTTACAAACGGTATCCCACCAAGATAGTATATTGAAGACCCGTTCACATACATGTCAGCCACAAGGCCCTGGTGGGGCAGGTACCCGAGATTCAACGGGTCCTTGTAAGCCGCGTAGTGAGTGTAGTTGGCCATGGTCCAAGTCTTGCCTCCTGGCAACCCCATGAATCCAGGCAGGTTGGCTAGGATCCCAGCGTACCCGGAGTCCAAAGTGTTGTTGGAACGCGGATTACTGTTCCAGTGCCATACCTCAACAGCCCCCGCGGAAAAGGCTCCACTTGTACCCAAAACCATGTGCGGTGTATAGGCCACCTTGAACCAGTCGTTCGGAACACCGCCTAGATCCCACATGACAGCAGCTCTAAGCGGATAAAGGTATGTTGAGTTATGGTAGAGGCTAACATATTCTCCGGTATCCTCTGGATAGAAGAGGTTGTATGCGGCCTGTGGCCATATCGTGTTATTTAGGCCGTATGAGAGTATCTGGGAAGGCGACGTGATATTCACGTTCCCAATGTTGGGTATGTTCGTCGCTATGTTTAAGGAAGTTACCTTGATCGGAGCGCCACCATTAAGCGGGTTACCATATACGTCGATCGCACCACTAACCCATGCAGTTAGAGTTCCATCTACTCTTGTGACATATATCTGAACCGGGTTGCCCATCGTTTCTCCCGGTGGATAAGAGATTTCGTGTTCCTGATAGTTGACAGAGAGGCTGGACACTGTTGTTGTTGATTCATCTGAGGGTGAGTAGGTTAAGTTGACGAAATAGGTTGACGTTGGGAAGAAGTTGAAGGGAGCCCAAATTCTCCCACCTGGGGTGAGTTCACCCGAAGGACTCTGGTACGCGGTCTGAATCTCGCTAGGAGTGCCAAGCACCACCCCGTTCATGAGAACCATTATGTACGGGACCCCATCCACGTACGTCCAGGCAAGTTTAACCTGAATGGAAGTCGTATGGCCTGCTATTCCTCCGGGCGCCGGAACAGTCGGAACGAGTGGAACAGTAGTGTACGGTATGCTCGCCCAGTAGGTTGCCTGACCTGGATGCCCCAAGTCAAGCTGAGCGTTAGGCACATAGTAGGCCGTAAGCGTTGTAGCGGTCTGGCTGGCTGCGTTGAGGGCGTTATCCAACCCTATGGCCAAGCCTCCTACCAGCAATATGAAGATTATACCGTATATTCCGAGCCTCAGATATTTGTTTTTCTGCGCCTTATACTCATCACTCATTTCTTTCTCCCTCCTCTGATTTCAGAAGTTCCTCGTCCATGATTGTAACAGGCTCGCTCTGTGAGCCTATCAAGATATGGACCCCAAAGTAGATTATTGCAACACCAACCAATGTTACAAAAATGTTGGTCGTTGTGGCTGGCTGCGGGGAAAGAACCAAGCCGTTGATATGGTTGTGGACTACCCCGTAGCTGATCTTTACGA
>JAVZLA010000020.1:0-22371 GCA_038883995.1 Thermoprotei archaeon
CATCAGACTCAATCGAATATTCTCCGCCCAGTTCTCTAAAGGCATCAAGGGCCCGCTCGGTGTCGTCGCACGCAGTATAATTTTCCAGCAGGGTTTCCCCGCTAGCGAAAAGCGCGCAGACGGTGAAACGCTGGGCCAGAGACTTGGATGCGGGCGCGGCGACCGTCCCATGCAGCACACTTGGAAGAAAAAGAACATCCAACTCTGTTTCAGCTCCTCATAGCGACTCTGACACGTATTACCCTACCCATGGCGGTCCATTCACCAGCAATTTTCTCAACCGTGTCAGAGCAGGCTAGCGCCGCATAGGCCGGACCATTTCCTGTGATCCCCGCCGATGAGGCCCCGTTCCTCAAAGCGGAAGTCACCGGCTTCAAACTGTAGCCAAGCTGGCCCGCGATAACACTTCCGTTAAGACTGGCAGCTTCATGATAGTTTCCTCTCATCGCAAGCGAGTACGCTGTCAGAGAACAGTCGCAGACTCCTGCCCGAAACTTTTCAGGCATCTTGGGTCGCGTAGCGCCTGCGGGAATAAGAAACACTGCTACCTCAGGTTCGGGCTGATACGCCTGGATCAGTCTGTCTTTCAGATTGTCCGTCACAACTATTCCTCCGAACAGGCATGCAGCGGCATCGTCCAAAGCGCCCGTTCTGCTCACACCGAGCCCCCTGTTTATCTCGGCATTCAACCCGAGGACATCCATGGCTTTTATTTTGGAGCCGAGTGCGTCAGCCGTGGCAAGAATTATTGCGTTTGTTACCGCGCTACTACTCTTCATACCCACGGCCCACGGTATTTCGCTTTTCACTTCGACGTCCACCCCGTAATCCCCCCCGCCGAGCCTGGAGAGAGCGGCGAAGCACACTTTCTCAGGGTATCCTACAACCCTACTCGTTAACCCTGGTAGAAGCCTGACGCGGGCTGTAACACTCAGCTCGACGCCCAACGCTGCGCCCTTCCCTGTTGGCAGAGCGTTCACTATGGTGAGCGCCCCCTTCGAAGAACCCCATCCCTCCATCAGTATCCCTCTCTGGCGACCATTACAAGCTCCTGCAGAGTCACCTCGCATCCCAGAAGAATTTTCAGGCCAGCCTGAGCCTGTCTCGCCAGTATTTCGTAGCCGTCTATCATGTCACCACCGGATTCGCTCGCCTTCCGGTCTTGTCTTCCTGTATAGTTGAAGTCAACCCTGACGCGTGCAGACTTCCACAGGTTTGAGAACATATTTGACTCCTCCAAGGAAACAGGAATCGCGTTCACAACCATATCGAACGATCCGACGTCG
This sequence comes from Thermoprotei archaeon, assembly GCA_038883995.1. Taxonomy (GTDB): domain Archaea; phylum Thermoproteota; class Thermoprotei_A; order Marsarchaeales; family Marsarchaeaceae; genus JAMDBQ01. The sequence goes on from JAVZLA010000020.1 coordinate 1,287, forward strand.
GAAGGAAAAGAGACGGGTATGGCGTCGGGGAAAATCTTTTTGAACGCGCTCAGCCTGGTTTCAGACCTGTTGTAAACGTATATCTTAGACGCGAGCCGAGTTGGATGGTTTAAAGCATATGTCGCGGCCGCCGCGGCTCCCCCGGCCCCCACTATCAGCGCCGAGTCCGCATTCAAATGGCGGTCGGCAAGCGCTCCCCGCACCGCGAGCCAGTCGGTGTTGTAACCCATCAGACGGCCAGCGTCCTTAACAACCAGGTTAACCGCTGAAAGAAACCTGGACTCAGGCGAACAGTGGTCAATCTGATCGATGATCTTGGTCTTAAACGGCATCGTCACATTGAATCCCAAGAACCTTTGTGAGCCTCTTACGAAACGCACGAACGGTTCCAGCTGGCTGTCCTCGAGTTCACATCTAAAGCTGAGAAGCTTTCTACCACATTTTCGGGAAGCGTAAAAGTGTAGGGCAGGGGTTCTGGAATGCTCTATGGGCCGACCTATAACAGCGACCAAGTCGTTCAAGCTGGGTATTCACCGTTTTTCTGACACCGTGGGCCGCTCTATCATGGCCCGAAGACTATACATGGTTGAAAGGTCGCATTGGCCCGAAGCGGTTTCATAGCCCTGTTTAAAGGAAGCATACGTCCACTCCGAGCCGTACAGCGGTGAAAGAGTCCTGGACAGGAATCCTCTTTCACCCATGCAAAACACAACACGCCTACCGGATGCCGTTGAACAAATCTTTAAAGCTGTCAGATTGTCTGAAAAACTGCGTGCAGTGAAAACCAATTTGACGACATCTGCACCATGCCTGCTGAGCGACCGAATCACGCTCATCCCCTTTTCGTAGGTTACCGGTTCTTTGAAGTGCTGGGATCCGATAACCTGTAATCCGTTTTCCTTCGGTTTGAGCAAATTTGAATGGGCCGGATTCCCCATGTCAATGTAGTCCGCGTATTCCAGGACACTTGAAACCATCTCGAATCCACGTTTCAACACCTTTTCTGAGGGATCGTCGTCGAACATGTATGTTGTTATAAGTGGTTTCTCTCCCGCATGATCGCCGAGCGCCTTGACTAAGGCCTGTAAGTCTCCCCGGAATCTGTCAAGTCTGAGCTCCACCAGTTCCGCTTTATACGATGTAAAACAGTTGGACAGCAGCTTTATGTCACTCGTGTCACGCGGTGCACAACTAACACATATTTTGAACAATATTCAGCTACATCTCGGTGATCGTTTCTTCTACCTTTGACCCGAAGTGCCGGCCGACAACAGAAGCAACGTGGACAAGCACTTTGGCGCCGGGCTTTAGCTCCGTCACACTCACCGGCATACCTTTTTCGTTCAGAAACCTTATTGTTTCAGCCAGCTGAACTATTACCGAGCCGTCACGGTCACCGCAGCGAGCTCTCACAAGAGCCATGGGGCGCCTCTCTATTTTAACGCGACCAACCGTCACCGTTCTCGAGCCGTTGGGTGACACGATTAGCACGCTGCTTCCGGCTCTAAGCTCTGAAAGATAGTTTGTCTTGTCGGATGCCTGAAGGACATATGCGTGCACTCCGCCTGCATTCACCCTGAACGGTCGCGGCGCAGCGAATTCGGATTGCAGGTTCTCGTTGTGGATCAGAAAGAAAAACGACGACGTGTTTCCAACCAGCAGCCCTTCGCCCTGTGAGAGTACTGACGTGGTGTCCACGCACACTCTGTCACCCAAGCCGACGTTGACGACCTCGGTGATCTCTCCCTTAACCAGTTCAACGGATCCAGAGGCTTTTGCCATCGACTGAAGGAACTGGAGCTGCTCGGGGGTTTCTATGTCAATCACAAGGCCGTCCACGCCCTTCTCCATCACCTGAGAAGCGAGAGAGACATCGGAAGCTGGCACATGCGCGTAAACTTCAGCGCCGGCAAGATGAAGCTGAACTATCAGGTTTTCGAAGGGTATCACTTTCCAGTTTAGAGCTTTAACCACGTTGAGCATGCTTCCATGGCGGGCGGCTTCCAGAACAGCCTCTTCGTCAGCGTGGGATGAAAGCTCGAAATACGAAGCCCCATGGCCGTCAAGACGCGTAACCTGTTCCCCGGAGCCGTTGTTACCAAACTTGCAGAGCTCGTACCCGCCCTGCGAGGATTGCCGGAAGATTCCCGTTATCTCCGACTTAACCGAATCCAAAATCCGGGTGTCCCGTATGTTTACATATACTGGCTTAGAACTCAAATCATTTTCGCCGCCGACTCAGGACTGGCGCCATCGTAAACAACCGCCGACAAAGCTCTGGTCATCGACTCGGGGTTAGGGTGAGCGAACACGTTTCTCCCAAAAGTCACCCCGAGCGCGCCTGCGTCAAGTGCTGAACGCGCGAGTTTGAGAACTTCAAGATCATCCGACAATTTCGGTCCGCCAGCCAACACCACTGGCACAGGGCATGCCTCAACCACCTGTCTAAACGTCTCAACTGACCCAGTGTATACTGTCTTAACGATGTCGGCTCCAAAATCAGCCCCGATGCGCGCGGCATGACACACAAGTTCTGTGGTGACATCTTTTATTCTCGGGCCACGTGGATACATCATAGCAATGAGCGGGATACCATAGTCATAGCACTCGTCAGACAGTCTTCCGAGATCGCTAAGCATCTGGTTTTCCTCATCGGATCCGACGTTCACGTGTATCGACACGCAGTCAACCCCCAATCTAACGGCGTGTTTCACCGTGGTAACCATCGTCTTCTGATTGGGGTGGGGGCCCAGAACCGTGTTCGCGTTAACATGTAAAATTGAACCCGTAGGTATAGGGGCGGGAGCAGTGGAAAACACTCCTTTATGCGCCAAGACCGCTGAGGCGCCGCCTTTGGCAACAGCGTTTATCAGTTTCCATGTATCTTTCAGACCGTCTACCGGCCCAATTGTAACAGAATGATCCATTGGAACACACAGCATTCTGTTATTTTTCAACACCCTGTTCAGTCTGATCGACTTTCCTGACACCATGGTTAAATCAGACGCTCCTTTAACATAAGTTCCGAGGTCAAAACTGCTCCTCCTGCGCCTCCTCTCACAACGTTGTTGGTTACGGTGACGAACTGGACGCTTCTGTTGTCAAAGCCTTTCCTTATTCGGCCGACGGTTACAGCCATGCCTGGAACGGTTCCCGCGTCACGTGTGAGCCGGGGCTGGGGAGCATCGGATGCGTTTGAGACCAGAATAGGTTTTTCTGGGGCGCTTGGAAGCGAAAGCTCCTGTGGGCGTCCTCTGAAAGAGGATAGGGCAGCGGAAACTTCAACCGGCGAAACCTCCCGGTCGAATTCGATGTTAAGGCTGGCTGTGTGACCGTAAAGCACTGGCACCCGCGTCGACGTGACTGCGAAAAGAATAGGGTTGTCGTGTCTTCCAAGAATCTTATTCGTTTCTTTGGCTATCTTTTCTTCCTCTCCTGAGATAAATGGTATCAGGTTATCCAGAATGTCGAGCGAAGGCACTCCCGGGTATCCTGCTCCGGAAAGCGACTGCATGGTGGTGACGCCGACTCTGACAACACCCATATTCCTGAGAGGCGCCAGAGCCAGAGCCACGCCAACGGCACTGCAGTTGGGTGTGGCAACTATCCATCCCTTCGACCCCGCGGCCCTCTGGGCTTCTATCATGCCAAATTGATCCGGGTTTACTTCGGGAATAATCAGCGGTACGTCGGGGTCAAGCCTGTGTGGTGAGGCGTCTGTGATCACTTTGTGGCCGTATTCCCGGAATGCTGATTCAACCGTGCCAGCCACCTCGGTTGGGAGACAGGAAAAAACCAGGTCTGATTCAATCAATTCGGGTTTACTCGGCACGATCTTAATGTCCGATACTTTCGAAGGAAGGGAGTCGAAACCCCTTGACTCCGATATTTCTCCAAGCGTTTTTCCAACAGATGAATCGCCTGTCACGGACACCAGCTCAATCATAGGATGGTTGGAAAGCGCTTTGATGTATTCCCTGCCAAGTGTTCCGGAGCCGCCTAGCACGCACGCAGTTGCCTTACCCATTTTGCAGCGCCTCAAGCTGAGAAAGTGATTCGTCTATGAGCTCGATCGCCTTCTTTGCCTGTTCGACTGACACGAAGATCTTCGCAGAGTCGCCTATGGTTGTCAAGCCATACACGTTAATAGATTCAGCTCTGAGCGGCTCCATGATTGCGAGTATTGTCCCAGGCTTCTCCGAGAAGCCCATTCCTGCAACGCTGATACAGCAAAGGCCGGTTCGCACGGAAACTGCTTTGGCGAGTCCTTCTTCGACCAGTTCGTGGATCGAAGGCTCGTCAACCGAGCCGCTCACGTAGAAAGATGCCGAAGCGGTATTCATTGACACCACCAGAACCGAGCCTCCTTTGGAGCTGACCTTCTTTACTAAGGCTGGATACACGGAGGTTTCCTCAGGAGCGACCAAAGCCACCAGACTGACGTCTTCTGAAAGAAGTGTACACTTGGAAGAAGAGGCAATGTCAGATGGGACAACCGTTGTCCCCCCGTTCAATCCCTCCGAGATCGAAGTGACCCTGAGCGTGTATCCTTGCACAAACTTCAGGGCTTTATCGGCCACTATTTTTGCACCCGTCTGAGTCATGGCCTTTAGCTCCTCCACTGTGAGATGTGTGAGTTTTCTTACTGTTTGAACGTCCTTGGAGCCTGAGCTGAGTACCCCGTCAACATTCTTAATCAGAACAACTTCTTTTGCTCCAAGGCACCTGCCCAGAAGAGTTGCTGTGGTGTCGCTTCCTCCTCTTCCAAGTGTGGTGACTCGCCCGTCTACTGAGACTCCGATAAAGCCACAGACCACAGGAACAGAGCCAGAGTCAAGCAGAGGTTTCAGTCTCTCATTCACTTTGGCGCACGTTTCTTCCAAGATGGGTTCGGCGTCCAAATGTTTCGAGTTTGTTACTATCGGCCAGTACGGGGTGTCGACGTCAACGAGTTCCGGCTTAAGCCCGTTCGCTGCAAGCGAAGAACAGAAAAGTCTGGCAGAGGTTCTTTCACCCATACTCAGAACGCTGTCGCGTAAAGAAGGATCATTCGAGGCTCCAGCCGAGTTGAGGACCCGTAGAAGCCTGTCTGTTTCCCCTCCAAGAGCGGAAACGACGACAACAACCTGGCGTTCCTTCGCTATTTCGGCGACAAACCTAGATGCCCGCTTTAGTCCTTCGGCGTCCGAGAAAACCGATCCCCCAAACTTCACGACGTAGATAGGCTTCATCAGGAATCAGCCTTCCTTTTTCTCGTTGAAAAACACGTGAAGAGGGGTTCAGTGGTTGGTCCAAACCCGGTCGCCTCTAGATGCGACCCGGTAAACGCCTTCACCGGCGCGGATGTTTTGTTGCACCCTCTTAACCTCTCGAACTGCCTATAATGGGTTGAATAAAAGCGTTTGGCCAGTTAAATCTCCTATCCTCGAAGGTAGGTCGGCTTTGGACAGTTTCCTAATGTATCTGAAGAGGACTCGAGCTGTGTGCAGGACTGTTACACTGTTCTTCAGGCCTGCTCAAATGGTATTTTACACGTGTCGGACGTTTGTCAAACCTTATTAGCGGTTCCGTGTTCTGTCCACAATACGTCAGAGAGGTGTAGGTCATAGGTTTCAAAAGCAAAGAGGAGCTGCTTCCGCACCTGAAAGCCATCGCAGACGCCTACTCGGAGTTCAACGCTTACTGGAACTATATGTACAAACAACATTCCCGTGAGGAGAACGATTATTCGATTATGGTTCGTTCAACGCTGATAGCCATGCGTTCCTCTTTTGTCGCATGCGTCGAAGGTCTCTCACAGCTGATCGGAAAAGTAGGGTCCAGTTCACCCATGATTTCGGTTATCCCCGAAATCATATTATACTATTCGGCCGCAAAATCTCAGATCCAGACGATAAAAAACGAATACAACAGGATCGCCGAAAGCCACTCTGAAACAGCGTCCGCCACCCTGCACGAAATCCAAGCTCAGTTCAGAAAAGTCATAGACGCCATGGACCAAAGCCTAGAGCGTCTAAGGGCAGCTGGAAACCTGTGAGGGTAATAGTACCCCATGGTTAATATAGTACGTGTTTAAGAGGCCAGTGAGGATCCTTTGCCCGAATCCAGCTGGCTGCGCGAACTCTTCGCAAGCACCGCACGCAAATGGGCCATCATGGGTGCCATGATAGGCGTAATAGCGGGCTTGGGTGCCACAGCTTTCCTGTATCTGATCCAGTTCGTGTCCGACTATCTTCTGGGAGGAGTTACCGGATTCATACCGCCGAACCCGTTGGGAGAGCCCGCGGCTCCTCCGAGCCACCACCCGGACTTTCTGCTCGTGCCGCTTTCCACAATCATAGGAGGACTGCTGGCTGGTTTCATAATCTACAGGTTCGCGCCAGAGGCTGAAGGACATGGAACAGACGCGGCAATAGATGCGTTTCACAGGAAAAACGGTGTGATAAGGAGGCGCATACCGGTGATCAAGGCGATCGCCTCCGCGTTTACAATAGGGTCGGGCGGCAGCGGCGGACGAGAAGGACCCACCGCTCAGATAGCAGCCGGGTTTGGTTCGTTTGTAGCCGACGTACTCAGGCTTTCAACAAGGGACAGGAGGATAGCCGTCGCCGCAGGGATAGGAGCGGGAATAGGAACAATATTCAAGTCCCCTTTCGGAGGCGCAGTGTTAAGCGGAGAAATACTTTACAGCGGCGGGGATTTCGAGGCCGAGGCGCTTTTCCCGGCGTTTGTCGCTGCCCCCATAGGGTACGTGATCTTCGCTGCTTTCACTGGCTTTTCACCGATATTTGGAAACACGGTTACATACGTGTTCACTCAGCCGCGCAATCTGTTGCTGTACGCGATACTAGGAGTCTTCTGCGGGTTAACGGGAAAATTGTACACTCGATCATTTTACTATTTCAAAAGTGTTTTCGCAAAGCTTCCTGGCACCAAGTACGTTAGACCCGCGATAGGCGCAGGTTTTACTGGCCTGATAGGCATCTTTTTCCCACAGGTGCTTGGACTGGGGTACGGATTCCTTCAGTTTCTGATCGACGGACAAATGAATCTCATACGGACGAATTACATTGTTTTACCCATTATAGTCGTCCTGTTAGCCATAGTTTTCCTTAAGATTCTTGCAACCTCTCTTACAGTCGGCTCAGGCGGCTCTGCAGGCGTGTTTGCACCCTCACTTGTCATAGGTGGCTTTATGGGGGCTGCTTTCTGGGAGACTTACAAGATTCTGTTACCCGGTTGGATACCTGTGCCTGCTCCCCTTGTAATAGTGGGCACCATGGCGCTTTTCGCAGGCGTTGGACGGGCCCCTATCGCCACGATACTCATGGTCAGTGAAATGACGGGCACTCTTACCCTTCTTGCCCCCTCGATGGTTGCGGTGATAATTTCATACTATGTGACTGGCTCAGGTTCAACAATATACAAAGCGCAAGTGCCGAACAGGGCCTCTTCTCCAGCACATGTGGGTGAATACAGCACGCCCCTGCTTGAGAAGATTTCCGTGGTGGACGCCATGAATCCCAACGTGGTCACGGCGTCGCCTTCAGATATGGCTGGAGACGTGTATAAGTTGATTTTGTCTAAAGGATTCAAGGGTGTGCCCGTCTTGGAAGATTCGAAGGTTGTCGGCATGGTTGTGCTTTCGGATCTGGCGAAGATTCCGAGAGATAAAATCAACCTGACACCAATCAGAGAAGTGATGACAGGACGCATTCTCGTCTGCTATCCCGACGAGTCTCTTCTCCAGGCTCTTGAAAAAATGTCCACCAATGGCATTGGAAGGCTTCCGGTTGTGTCGAGATCTACCGGCTCTCTGCTCGGAATAATCACATTCACGGACGTGGTCAGAACCTATGAGAGAATTCTTTCTGACACGTCCAAAACGGATACGGGCGACTGAGGGCAAATTTCAAAATATCAGAAAGCTTATAGAATAATAAATCTTAATTTTTTATGGCTTCAAAGTTCTCTGAAAAACTCTCCAAGGCTGCCTACGCATACGGTTTCGACGATCTCATTCTTCTTCCAGGATATTCGAGTGTGGAACCGTCAGAAATTTCCTTACAGACAAGAGTAAGCAAGAACATCAGTATTTCTGTTCCCTTTGTTTCCTCTCCCATGGATACAGTCACCGAAGATGAGATGGGGGTTGCTCTCGCGAGGCATGGAGGTGTGGGCGTGATCCACCGTAACTGTACCGTTGAGGAGCAGGTCAAAATGGTCAAGAAGGTAAAGAGAAGTGAGTCCTTCATCATAAGAGACGTCATAACCATAGAAGAAGACAAAACAACCGGTGAAGCCCGTTCGGTTATGGAACAAAACCAGATAAGCGGTCTACCAGTTGTCGAAGGGAGGAAACTCAAGGGAATAATAACAATAAGAGACGTAAGGTTTGCTGGAAATGACAAACTTGTCAAAGAGGTTATGAGCAGGTCTCTCGTGGTGGCGGACGAAAACCTTACCCCAGAAGAAGCCATTGACGTGATGAGCTCCCACAAGATAGAGAAGCTGCCGGTTGTCGATAGCGGGGGAGCACTGGTGGGTCTTATCACCTACAAAGACATCAGGAACAGGGCATCATACAAGAATGCTACGAGAGACGGCCAGGGACACCTGGTAGTCGGTGCTGCAATATCGCCGTTCGACGTCAGCAGAGCTGTCGAACTATCAAAGGTGGCAGATTTTCTCGTGATGGACGTGGCGCATTTCCATAACGCCAACGCTATATCTTCGACAAAGAAAATCATAGAGAAAATGGAGGACGTTGATCTTATTGTCGGAAGCATCGGAACCTCGAAGGCGGCAGTGGACGTCGCTTCCTCTCTGGAGAAAGTGGACGGATTCCGAGTGGGAATAGGCGGCGGGTCTGTGTGCACAACAACTCAGCTCACGAAATCTGGCGCGCCCACCGCTTTCGCAACAGCCCAAGTCGCGGACGCAGTCTCCGAACTTAACCTCGACTGCCCGGTAATGGCGGATGGAGGCATCAGAGGCGCCGGAGACATCGCACTCGCACTCTCCTTAGGCGCTGACGTAACTATGATGGGCTATGTTTTCGCCGGATGCAAAGAGAGCCCAGGTGAGACTTCAACCATTGATGGAAGACGATACAAGCTTCACAGAGGCATGGGGAGCGCCAGCGCAAGGGAAAGAAGGATGGCGTTGGACAGATACTCTCAACCCGCTAAAGGAATACCTGAAGGAACAGAGGCATGGGTTCCCTACAGAGGAGAAGTCGCAGGAGTGCTGAACGAATTAACAATGGCCCTTAAAGCAGCAATGGGCTATGCGGGGGCGTCAAGCATTCAGGAACTGCATTCAAACACGGTCATCGCGTTAGCCGCAGGAGGTTCTCGTGTGAGGCCTGGCGATTTGCTGTTTCGGGTGACGTGACTTACACCTGTCTCCGTAAGCCTGTTACGTAAATGTTGAACCGATGTCAGGCAAGAGGGCTAAATTTCCCTTTAAGAACAGCCATCACGTAAGCCACAATGGTTGAGGCATGAACTACCTTGCCTTCTTTGAGCCATCTCCTGAAAAGTTGTTCATCAACAACTTTGACGCGCTGTAACTCAGTGGGCTCTCGTGAAGGTTTCCCACGTTTAAGAGCCGCGGCAAAAAATACGAAGGCCCTCTGAGTGCTTTTTGATGTTGGATAGTACCAGTGGAGGAGCTCCAACCTTTCCGCGGTATAACCCGTTTCCTCCTGAAGCTCACGTCTAGCGGCGTCCACGGGTTTCTCACCAGGCTCTACATGCCCCGCGGGAAATTCAAGAAACCATCCCCTCGCCGGATATCTGTAGTTGCTTATAGTCACAAGCCTGTTCTTTAAGGCCGGTACTATCACACAAAAGTCTGGAGCCGAAAACCACTCATATTCGATCGTCGACCCGTTTGCAGATATTACGTCTTTAAACAGAGTGAAATAGTCCGATGAGTAGACTCTGCTTGAACTCTTCGTCGCCCAGCTTTTGCTCGGTCGGCCCGGTTCGACGTCGACAGGCGCCTCAGACTTAGAAGTGGACTTGGTCTCCATGGTCAACCCCTCCTCAGGGTAGCAGTCATACATCGCGCCGCCCCGTATCCGCCTGTAAGGGAATCCAAGTCCAAAGGGACCACGTCGATCCCCCATTCCTCCACCTCTCTTTTGCGTGGAAAGAGATCTCTTGCGCTCCTCAGCTTCTCGTATTCAGATAGCGCGTGTTGGCATAGAACTCCGAATTTAGCCTGATCCGAAGTTTTTAGCCTCTCTATCTTTGTGAGCACACTCTTTGAATTTCTTTCAACGTCAACAGCCAGGATCTTCCTATCATCCATCGTAAGAAAGTTCGAAGCGAAAGCAAGCTGTTCGAACGTTGACAGCCTTATCACATGAAAATCCTTAGCCCTGAGATATTCTGTGAGCGACCTATTGGAAAGCTGGTGATTTTTTCTGTAACGGTTCTTCCCCTCACGTACATAGACCTCGACTCCCGTATTGTCCAATAGATCCCCGCAGCCCACCGCTATTCCTTCGCCAGCCATGTTCAGATACGTGTCGAGGTGCATGTATAACATTGGATCATACCCTGAGCCTCCAAGCAATGGATGTCTCGGTCGATCAACCACAACAACTTCGTCGAATGAAAGGCCGTGTCTCAGAAGCTGTTGCACAGCCTCCCTATTCGTTCTATCGCCTATACCCACAAGCGCAAATTCTCCTGCAGCCATGAAGTCCCCACCCTCAAACGTGGCAGGCGCACGCATCGACCAACACGTCGGGTTCCCTCTACCTTCAAATGTCATCTTTGTTACAACAACCTCTCGACGTCTCTGAGGCTTAGCCATTCTCCCGTAGACTATGCCCGTGTCGGTGGTTGCCTGCTGATCTCTCAAAAAATACATGTTTGCCAAAGGAACTTCAAGTGTGACGAAAGGATAAACGATTCTACGTTGATCGGCCTCACTCATCCTGCCCCTTGCCTCTATGACAGGGCTCAGCAGAAGTATGTTGAAGAGAGTTTCGGGATCCGCCTCCGAAATTATTTCGTTCAAATATGCTGGCCCTCTTGAAGAGGCGCTGCCGAGGTATCTCACAAGCCTGATTGCCACACGTGCTGCCGACGCCCTGAGCTCACTGTTATGTGTGACCGCCTGTATAAAGAGGCGCTTCAATCGGTGTACGTCCGCGCCCATCTTGTGCAATGTGTGTTCGAGAGACCTGTGTTCGAAGAGAGCTTCATCCATGCTGAAAAATCTGTCGTAAAGGAAACTGAACGGTTCAAGTGTTCCGAAAAACATCTCTATTCCCGGCCTGTGTACAACTACCTCACGTAGTTTGTGCCATTCCGCCCGCACCGTCAGTCCCGATCACCGCAAGCAGAGTCGGTTCAAACCGGATAAGCTCAGCGGTAGATGCTGGGTCTGATCCCGCGATATAGCCTCGGTGAGGATACCTTGGCTTTGCAGGCTTGAAAACGCAGGTAGCGGAACCATGCTTACATATTGCTGGCATAGCACCTCGCCCTATCCGTGTGTGAGAGCTCCTCAGCGGCGACTACATCTCTGGTTTTCCAGAAGTCGCTGACTGCCGCCAAGTTCGCTTCGTCACGGGTTTTTACGGTGTTTGCGGAGCGTACGAAAGATCCGTGAAGATACAATCGTTCCTGTGATATGAGGCGATAAGGGCAGATTAAAGCACAAAACAATGAAGGGAATAAGCATATATACTTCCATACATGTGAAGGGCGAGGTTGATGACCATGCCGGAGAAGTATACTGTGGGGCAAACCTGGAACGCACTAAAGTCGGCCTGGAAGGGCTATAAAATAGCCAAAGCGAAAAGCGAACCCGACAAGCAGAAGGAGTACGCTAGAAGAATCAGAAAGCTTCAGAGCGAACTTAAACTCCCGCTTACAAAGTTCCCGCAGCTGGGAAAAGAGTTCGAGTAGCCTTCCGCTTCACGCTCCTATCTTTTTTTATATTACTTTCGTCTTCTTTAACTCGTGAGGGGAAAAGGAGCCTCCGGTTGGCGGTCTCCGACCACGTGTAGGTAAATACTTTCGGAAAGCCTCTTAACCCAATCCTTGAATAAGTAGTTACGAGCATGTCGGAACACACATCAGACCAGTACGTCACTCAGAAAAGTGGGCGAGTGGCAGGCTTCTTCTCAAAAATCAAAGCCATGCTCAAAGGTTTCCTGAACGCACTCTTAGGTAGAAAGTCCACTCCCAAACAGAGCAGTGAGGGCGGCACCGGCACAGTCCACACAGTAGGACTGGGAACAGTCCAGTCTATGGCTGCGTCGCCTGCTACGGTTCAATCGACCACGTCTTATTCAGCCACCGTAGGAGAAACCTCAAACCAAACTTTGACAACAGAACCTGCTTACTCATACCAGAGGCCAAAAGAGTCTCCTCCGCTTCCAACTGAGCACAAAGCGATTGTAAAAAAGCACGTGCGTTCCGGAAACAGACGCAGAGCCGAAGAAGAGCTTGCACGTCTTGGCTATATCTCGCCGGAAGTCTCAACACGAGGAGGCACGGTAGTCGTCAAGTACAAAGGGGCCGACGGCACACCCTTTATGGCCAAGTTCAGATACAAGTAGCCTGATCGCCCACTTCCCTTCTTTTTGATTTGATTGATGGTTTTTCACAACTTCCTAGGCTAATGGTGGAGACCGCTAAAAGTTATACATCATTCGGACACCTTGTAGACGCGTTTACAACCGTTGGAACAGCTTTTTAGCTCGACTCCGCGTAACAGCCAGTCCAGTGATGCATGACACAATAGTGGCCGACTACAGGGAAAAGGATTGCAGACTAGTCTCTGAACTGAATTCGATTGGTTGCAAGGTGGTCTATTCGAGGCTAGACGTGGCGGACTACTTGGTTAGTACCGAGATTGCGGTCGAACGAAAGACCAGCTTCGACTTGGCTAACTCTCTGATTGACGGGAGGCTGCTCGACCAAATGGAAAGAATGTCCAAGACCTACAGCACGCCTGTTTTACTTTTGGTTGGGTCGCTTGAGGAGGCCTCGTCGAGAGCGCCGAACCCCGGCTTACTTTATTCTCAGATTTCGAAAGTGATGCTGACGGGCGCCAGACTGATTTCGGTAGCCAGTGACGTAGAGGCGGCCCAGCTCATCAAATGGCTGCATCGAGAGGCCTCGGGCAACGCTGGCGTGATGGGTCCACTTATTAAGAGGGCGCGAAAAGGAGAATCCCTGAAAGAACAGCAACTCAGTTTGGTGACGGCCATCCCCGGCATAGGCTACAAGCTCGGAACCAATCTGCTTTCGAGTTTCGGCTCCCCGCGCATGGTCTTCCTCGCCACGCGGGCACAGCTGGAGACGGTCATCGGAAGCAAACGCGCGGAGCGTATGTGCCTTGTGTTGGATTCCAAAACTTCAGCGGCAGGTCAGAAAAGAATAACAGAGTATATGTAAAACTCAGTAATCGTCGCGGAAGGTAATTCTGTCGTGGACTCCAGACTGTAGAAAAAGGTAGGAATCTGAGACCATTTCCACGATAGGTTCAATCTACGTTCAAAGCTTTCACAGGTATAGGAATCACTGCTGGATGTAGGTGACGGCGCGGTAACGCCTGTACGCGTATCTATGTGTGCGCGCACTGGTCTAAACAAGGAACAGCTGATGTGGCCTTGTAGGAGTCAAACGAAGATGTGGCGCAAGATCTGTGTCACTCCCATCTGAAACCTTCCTACACGCACTGAAGCACGTACTTACGAAGCTAAAGTCCAAGGCTGGAGGCAACATAACTGACTCCAAACAGCCCAGTTTACCCAGTGAAACTCGGAGCGCTCTCACATATAACTTCTGGGTCGGTGAAAGCCCATTCGCCATGGGAGCAGGACTCTCAATAAGGTCGTGGGAACCACACTCGTCAGATGTGAAAGATGTGGAAGCGGTCTATGCTACAACGTCGATTGTGACAATTCATAAAGGTCACGCCCTTTAGGTTTGTCCAATGTTCGCGCAACAGCCTACAAGGCTTAGCAGACGTATAGCCGCCGTCGCAATCTTAGCCCCTCTGGCATTAGTGCTCACACAGGGTCCTAGAATACCTTTCCCGCTTCTACCGTTCCTAACTATGGAGTTGTGGGAGATACCCGTTTACTTTTCACTTATGGTGCTGGACGCCAAAACCGCTCTGACAGTGGAGGGAATCGTGTACATAGCAGTGCAAATTCTTGTCCCAGGTGTTCTCCCGTTTGGACCAGTGTACAACCTTGTTGCTGTAATCTCTACAATAGGTGGGGCCGTTGTGGGGTTTAAGGCTTTGGCTGGCCGCATACGGATACCGGTGGCCATAGCTTTGGGAACGGCCGTCAGAACGGCTGTGATGATTTTGTTCAACAGCATCTTTCTACCACTCAAATATCCCTTTGGATTCAACGTCCCACTGAGCAAGCTGGACCCGGGAGTAAGCGGGCCAGTGGTGCTTGGATTCATAGGATTGTTCAACGCTGTCGTGGCAGCTTATTCGCTGGTGTTTGCGGCCATCCTTGCCAAAGCGGTTAGCCGTCGACTGCGTGCTGGGCAGTGACCCGTCGCCGGGCTCTTAAAATCTGAAAATCCTTGTTTACGCATTCGGTCCCACGAAAAGACTATTCGCAGAACAATTGTCCCAGGATTAGGCGCATTCGTCTAGTGCAGACGCTTCCTTGCGGCGGGTAACCTGCACACTGTAGCCGGGTGACGGGGAGTGGAAGAACGGCTTTCCAAACGTGCCGCATTTTACCAGGGGACCATGCGCCAGGCTGAGTTCAAACAGGATTCCGAAAAGTTCAAAAATTGAGCCGGCGCTGCATGCTTCCTGTTCTCCGCTGGCCGCGCTTCCACGTAAACCCAAGCAGTGTGGGATAGCGTCGCTCGAAATCGGACCGCGGGCAACACCTATATTCGCTCTACCCAATCGAGCCTGCCATATCGAGTCCGGAAGGCGGGTGCAAACAATCTCACGAAACCCAAACCTAGCGTTTGCCTCGGTTACAACATCGCGCATTATATACACCTTCTGCTGGTTTGACACAGCCGCCTCCTTTCCGGCCTTGAGCGCTTCGGCCCATTACTCGGTAGAAGCTCTGGGTGCGCTTACAACTGCGTTCTTCATCGGGGCGGGGGTATTCCAGGTTCCAGCTGGAATATTTTCCGCTCACAGGGGCGCCGTCAAATCTATGCTCCTGGGTTTGGCAGTAATAGTGATCGGGTCTTCTGTCTCGTCTACAACGCCAGACTTGTACGTTCAGTCGGGGGCAAGACTGCTGACCGGCGTTGGCGCGGCATTCTATTTCGCGCCAGGAATGGTGGTTGTATCTAATCTCTTCGGAGAAAGCAGATCCGGCTTGGTTGTAGGCGTATACAATGCGGCGTTCGACCTGGGCGGCACAGTGGCCCTCGCAGCCTTCACTCCAATGTCGGCTACATTCGGCTGGAGGTCACCGTATGAGGTGACCGCTCTACTGACTGCAGCAGCGCTGGCTGAAAACGCTTGGGTTCTTCGTCAAACTGAAGCCAAAATGAAAGCAGAGCCAGGCGCTATCATGCGAACAGTAGGCTCACGTCAGATTTGGAGAATAGCAATTGGAATACTTGGAATGGCGGCGGCATACTACGTGGCGGATCAGTTCATAGTTGAATACTCGGAGTCGAAGCTGATGTTTGGAGCCCAGTCAGCGGGGCTGTTGGGCTCACTGATACTTGCAGGAGGAATATTTGGTGGACCAGTAGGCGGATGGGTCATGGATCGGCTGAAACACAGTCGGATGCCGATAGTTGGTTCAGTGGCATTCACCGGACTGACTGTAGCATTGTACTCTTATCGTGGTTCCGAAGCTATCTGGGTGAACTCGTTCCTACTGGGCTTTTTCGTGTCCGTAGCATACACCTGCGCGTACGTTGTTCCGGCACGAACAAAGTCTATTGGGCCCCGGTATGCGCCAATAGCCATAGGCATGATGAATAGCATCGGGATATTGGGTGGCGCAGTTGCCGCTGCCCTGTTTTCGGCATCAGTGGCCAGAGTCGGGTACTCTGAATCATGGATCGCCATGGGAGTCGCCGTTGTGCTCTTCATACCATTGCTTCTCAGGATTAACCTCGGCCAGTTCAGGCAGCCCGCTACACATGCTCAAGAAAAATAGGGGTGCCGGAGAAGACAGAAAAGAGTGTTAAGAGTTTCTAACTGGAAGACTGCGCCGTTTTAGCTAGCTCTTTCAGACCGTCGGCGAATCTGGGATACGCTAGTACGAAGTCGTATTTTTTCAGCTTCGAATTGGACACGGGCCTGCTTGTTTTAAAAGCGGGCAGAATGAGTTGAGGCACGAGGGCTCCGAAGGTAACACGGCCCAAAGACATGGGTACGAACTGCGGTTTCGGAGACCCGAACACTTGAGAAGCCGTTGAAAGGAACGAATGAATTGAAACGGGCTCGTCGTCGACCACGTTGTATGTTTCTCCCGCCGAGGCCTTGTCCACCAGGTACACCAAGGCGCTGGCAGCATCCTTTACATGAACGAAGCTCAATATGGATGAACCGTTCCCGGGAACCCTGATTCTTCTTTTGTCGAACATGGACCGCAGAAACATTTCTCCCCACAGACCTCCGAGCCCGTAAACCGCGCCCAGCCTGGCCGATGACGCCGTAATGTCCTTCGAAACCGCGCGCCGGATCTGTTTTTCTAAGTCTACGGCTATTCGCCCGGTCCACAGGCTTTCATCGATAGGATCTTCTTCGGTGTACGAAGGGAGGTCTCCCTCATCTTTGTATCTCGGCCTCACGGTATAGGCGAGAGCGTCGCTAACAGTCACCAACCTTACACCTGAACTCGGCGACATTGAGTCAATCACGTTCCCCAAGCCGTTCACTCTGCTCCCGTATATCGCTTCAAGGTCTTCCTTAGAGTACTTGCGATGCATATATGATTCTCCTGCACAGAAGATCACTCTGTCCGGGCTAACTGAGTTCACAGCCTTGCCGACGTCAGAAGAGTTCAACAAGTCGCCGTAAATGTGATGGTATTCATCATCACCAATAGCCGCGTCCTTACCTTTGTTTCTACTGAACCCCCAGACTTCTTCTCCCTTGGCAAGAAGCTGAGCAACAACTTGCGAGCCTATAAAGCCCGTACAGCCGAAGACCAGGAACTTCATTCACCATTTCTTCTGTGTAGTAGCGAATAAACCCTATGACATCTCTTCACTATTACCGCGAATCCTTCACGTTAAGGTATCCCTGTCCTAAAGGATACGCTTAATTGATCGCCGCGTGGGCAATTAACGGCGAGAAAACTACGAGTTCAAAGTGGTTGAGCCGTGCCGCTACAACTGTGCCTCCATACAGCATTATGGAGATTGCGAAATACGCCTCTGATTCAAACATAGAAGACCTAGTTTATCTTAACATCGGAGAACCAGACTTTGACACTCCAGAAAATATCCGTAATGCGGCTGTAAGAGCAATAAACCAAGGGAAGACGCACTACACGCATGACATGGGCTTGATCGAGTTAAGGAGGGCCATATCTGAGAAATTGCGCGTTCAAAACGAAGCGGTTTATCCCGCTTCTTCTATCATTACTGTGAGCGGTTCACAGGAAGGTATCTCGGTTCTGTGTAAATCGCTCGTCGACCCAGGGGACGAAGTTATACTGAGTGATCCGTACTACCCTGCATACCTGCAGAACGTCGGCCTCTCTGGCGGGC
The DNA here is from genome assembly GCA_038883995.1 of Thermoprotei archaeon. GTDB lineage: Archaea > Thermoproteota > Thermoprotei_A > Marsarchaeales > Marsarchaeaceae > JAMDBQ01. The sequence continues at coordinate 18,995 of JAVZLA010000020.1, forward strand.
GGCCGATCTTTATTCCCCTTTCCGAAAGCAAAGGATACCAGATGTCAGCTGAAGACATTGAGAAAGCGGTCACCAAGAAGACCAAGATGATTATCCTAGTTAGCCCGAACAACCCGACAGGTGGAATTCAAAGCGAAGAAGAACTCAAACGCATTGCGGAAATCGCCGAGAAGAACGATCTTCTGGTTATCTCGGACGAAATATACGAATACCTCGTGTACTCCGGTCACAAACATGTTTCAATAGCCTCCTTTAAAGGAATGAATGAGAGAACCATCGTCCAGAACGGATTCAGTAAGGCATATGCGATGACGGGGTGGCGCATAGGCTACATGGCTCTTCCTGAGCCTCTGGTACCAAAGGTTGAGGAAGTGCACAGGGCCACAGTCATTTGCCCCCCAAGCGTGAGCCAGTACGCCGCGCTAGAGGCGTTGACCGGTCCGCAAGATTCTGTTCGCAGAATGGTGGAAGAGTTCTCTAAACGCCGGGACTTCGTGGTGAAACGCTTGAGCGAGATCCCCGACGTTACGATAAGCCCACCCTCAGGAGCGTTCTATGTTTTTCCAGACTTCAGCAAATACGAACCCGACGACAGGAAACTTGCTCTAAGTCTCATTAAGGAGGCACATGTAGTTACTGTGAATGGTTCCGGGTTCGGTGAACTTGGCCGCGGCCATCTTAGGATCAGTTTCGCCGCATCCATGGATAGGCTAAGCCTCGGCTTAGACAGAATTGAATCCTACTTGAAGAGACTGAAAGCAACACAGCGTTAACCTGAAAGCCTATAATACTGTTCAATCACACTGTTTTGTCAGAGAGATGAAGTTCACAGTAACCGGAATATATTCGTCAGCTTTGTCCAAAATGCTGGTAGACAGGGGACATACTCCTACCAAGCTGTCAACGACCCTTGTGCAAAGATTAGGAGTTGAAGACCTGTCAGATCCCGCGGACGTCCAGATACGGGATATGGCAAGGACGCAAGGCGTCATTGTTTTGGGTGAGGGAGCTAAGCAGATTTCAGATGAGATAGTCGACTCCCTTAAAGATGTGGCAACCATGTATCTTCCGAAAACATATGGAGCAGTCTACAAGGCCAGAATTGTTGAGAAAACACGACGAGGATACCTGATAGAGTTAAACGATAGGCTGGGCTTGCTTAGGACAAGAAGACCCGAATACGAGATATCTGCGGTACAGGTTACGGGATACTCTCGTTCGGCTTCCAAGCTGATCCTCACAGATGTTGTGAAAATCAGGAAAGGTGCGGCGGAAGCAGTCAGGATTGGGCGTAGCAACTCAGATCAGTATCTCCCTAAGAGATGGCGATGGCGGAGCACAGGGGACGACATAGAGAACACTGAGGTCGCGGAGGCTACGAGTGATATCGAAGAGTCCGTTGAATCTCCTGAAGTCCCCGACGGCAGATCGGTCTATCAGGGTATAGATTACGTTGAGTTGGTCTTCAGTTCAAGTGTAAAAGCCACTTTGGACGACTTCCGCAGAAAGCTCGTGCCCACAATCAGCGGCCATCACTACCTGAAATCACTGGGGGCTGCCTATTCGGCGTTCGTTGATTTTGGCGAACGGGTGCAGCCGCTTGTGGGAGACTCATTCGACTCGCTTCTTTCCGAAAGCATAGTCAGAGGTGTATACCCCAGGCACAACGAGAAGGTGAGGATACTTAGGATGACTCCAGAAGGCACCGACTCCCAGAAGTGGCCTGTGTCAGTGGTACACTCTGACGACAAGACTATTATCGTGAAGCATTCTGTGAGGTTCAGGGAGAACCAAGAGCAACCGGAGCTGGACGTACTTCCAGGTGACCTCGCCACCACCGAGTTCAGAATCGGCGAATGGTTTTCGACAACAACTTTCACCCGTAGGAATGGGGGCCTGGTAGGAGCCCACGTCGACGTGTCTACGCCTCCTGAACCATGCAAGGAGTTCATCAGATACATTGACTTGTACGTGGATGTGGTTAAAGACGCAAAAGAAGTAAAAGTACTGAACTTGGACAGACTGGACGAAGCCTATGAAAAAGGATTGGTTACCTCTAATATGCGGGACAAAGCCGTGGAGGCGGCGAAAGCCGCTGAGGAAAGGCTAAAACAGGGGGAGCAAAACGTTGACAGCACGGTGTCTTGAGGCTTGTTGGTGACAGTAAGCGACGTCGTAGACCTTGAACCGTGGGAGGCCTCTGAATTTTATGTTTGGCTCTTGAAGAACACTGGATGGCAGCCTATTTTCAGGACGTTCAAGGTCGGCGCTACATCAGGTAACAGATTTGGTTTCGATGCGGAAATGAATCTGCTTTTCAACGATATCAAAGTGTCTGGTACAGGGATTTACAGCCCGGAGAGGGAGATTGTTCTGGAAATGGAGAAAATCGGTGCCAGGTTCGTTGACGCCGATCCAGCCGAAGTCAGGTTCACATTTTGCGAGAGAAGCAAGAAGAGTGTTGTGGCGAAGACGTGGCACTTCAACCTGTTGTCCAGGTGGAAAAGGACGTATGAGTGGGCTCTGGCCTTACAGGTAAAGTACAGACTCAGAAACTCATTCAAGATGGATTCACGTAGTACTCAGGCTTGGAGAACAGAGAACAAAGCACTTCGAGAAGCAGTTAGTGCATGAACCAAAAGAGCGGATAAAAGAATTGTTTGAGCCTACCGCCTAACCTGTTCCGTAGTTTAGTTTCACAGGACGGACTGGATATGTGATTCTATTTTTCTTCGTCTTTTTTTCGTGACGCTTCAGCCGATGCTTTGTCCGTGTACTGCTTTAAATTCGCTTGACCTCTAAGTCTGAACGCCGCCTCTTCTTCAATGGAACGCATGAAACCAATCAGCGACCTGAACATGAAGACCTGAGCCACATACCCCACGAGGCCAAAGACCACAGCGTGAGGCCAAGAAAATCCGTAAAAGTCTATCAATACATTGTAGACTATCCATCCCACAATAGCGTTCACAGCTGTAACAAACACTTCTTCCCTAAACGCCATATCAAGAAGTCTTTCGATGACTCTTCTTTGATTGCCCTTCGACAAACCTTACCAGCTCAGTTTCACATTAAAGCCGATAAAGGTTTTGCACAGAAAGCGAAAGAAAGGACTCAACTCTTATAACTGAAGGACAGAAAGATGCTCGACTTTGGGGGAGCCAAAAGAGAAAACCATCTGGGAAAAGGTGGCCAGAATCCTGGTATACATGCCTGAAAGCAAAAGAGCCGGGGCTGCCATACAAAGGTTGTCGAAGAACAGATTGGCTTCTCTCTTCTTCTACTTGGGAATCCCGGTATTCGCATGTCTTGCTGTGCTCGCCTTCTACCTTATGCTGGGCACGCTCAGCGCTGATATCGCAAGTTCCACTGTTCGC
>JAVZLA010000021.1:0-22169 GCA_038883995.1 Thermoprotei archaeon
AAGATGGCTTGTATAAGTATACTGATGAAAACGTTTTACGCAGATCATTGACTTTGGCTTGGAACAGCGAGCACTGGAACAGCTTCACAATGAACCAGCCATTCCTTTTCAGGACTGCATGAGCCAGCGACGTTGCCGCGTCGACCAAACCGAAATGTCTCTCCATGTCCAGGTCTACCACGCCAGAAAACTTCGGAGCCAAATCGGAAGCGACCACGTCAAAGCCGTTGTCTGAAATAGATTGAAGCGTGTTAGGAGCCAGATGCTCTACATCTTCTTTCAGAAACAAAAGATTCGGCGCCTTTGCTAACCCCAGCTCGTTGAGGTCTACGGCCACAACCATGCCAGCTGACCCCACACGCCTTAGTTCGTACCCGACCCATCCGCCAGGGGCTGAACCGAGGTCCAGAACACGTAGCCCCACCCTTAAAACATGATATTTTTCGTCTATCTGCTTCAGCTTGAAAAAAGCCCTGCTGCTTTGACCTTCAGATTTCGCTCGTCTGTAATAGATGTCGTGCCCGTGAACCCGCATCCAAGCGGACAGTTTTCCCACCGTTCTAATGCTTTGCCGCCAGTTCGGCTTCAAGGTTCAGCTGCTGAGTGAACCAGTCTGAAAGTATGTCACATGTCACGGGGTCATGTTTAGCGCCGCTGTTACATTCATAAAAGAATTTGCAGGTGAAGCAGGGAATGGTGAACTCGTAGTGTTTTGCTATCAGGGTTCTCCATCTGCTCTCTATTTCCTGGAGATCAATGAAAACGGAGTCCTTGGGAAACACGGGTGAAAGGTTTTCCGCTTCCAGCTTTGACAGCTTCAACGTACATAATAGTAAGTGTAGATGGTTTTAAGCGTTAGCGTGTAGCCTGCCACTACGTTTCCTAAAGCCGCCCTTTAGCCTTCTTTTCCCTGGCTGAGAAACCGCCGCATAGAAAAGCGGCTTTCCAACATATTTTTCAGGGTCAACGCCGTTAACACACTTCACGGCAGCGTACGGCTTTGACACACTGCCGAAGAATTCGTCAACCACCCCGATAACAAACCCGGACGAATCAACACAGTAAAGCTTTCCGTCTTCCACGGCATGCGCCCTTACAATCAGTCTTTTCGTCACCGCAGAGACATGACTGCCGTTTCCCAGTCTGCGCATTACCATGGCGCTTCCATCTACCGTGGAGTCTTGGGCGCGGATGCCTGCAGCTGCCGCATTTTTGTGGCTAGGTTCATTATCGCTTCAGAACGGGTTACTTTGTAAACGTTTACTGCGCCACCCGGAAGCCACCAGCAGGCGGGGTGTTTAACGTCGAGCTTCTCGAACTCGTACCCGAGCGCAGAACATGCTGAAGATAGCAGATCCAGTGTAGGCTCCTCGACAGCACGGTCTAGGGCGACGCGCCTGATCTTCCTTGACTGCTTCCTATCGAAGTAGTGAACGTATATTCTGCGTCCATCTCTACGTATCAGTTTCTGCCGCCTTCGCCGCCTTTATCAGTACACCGTTAAGAACGCCATGACGACCGGGTTTGGAAGTTATTCTGACCTCGCCTAGCTCGGTTCTGACTATAGTGCCCTTCGTTACTATGCCACGTCTCGCATACTCTAGGTTCGCGGGGGTGCGGACTATTGAATCAACCTTCACTCTTTTCGAAGCGCCGCCGGACTCCACCACATTTACCATGTTCGCTTTTAGAAGCCTGAGCCTTACAGTTCCGCCTCGACCCGCGTCCGCTGCTACCACTTCCTTCTGAGCTAGGGAAGACGCAGTGAAGTGTCCTCCAAGTTCGAATTTTCGCTTACCCCTGTTAAAAGCCTTGACGCTCCCAGTTATTCTCCTGTTATCGTTTCCCTGATAGTAGCTCATAGGCGCAGGAGACCAATAAACCATATTAAGTGTTGCGAAACTCGTTGAAGCAGGCCGTCTATCGTGCTGCCCAGAGAGCATTCTGCCGGAAATGTTTAAGCTACCGTTGACGCTAACTCCAATAGCGGAAGTCAGTCTGATTGATGGCTGTTCTCAGGTTTTGCCCTGCGCAGACAGGGGTGCCTCTCTGTGAAGTATACAGAGATGTGTAATTGGATCTGTCTACCCGGACAGTACTGCGGCCCTAGTTTACCTAGCAGCACACTTCAAGGAAGAGTGGAAGTTAACGCAACATGGTCTACGGAAACCGGCTTTGCGCCCAACGCCTTCCGGTCTCAGGTTCACAGTCGTCGCAGAAAGCACGGAGAGCTCGGACCCAAACTGATGGTAGAGGACAGCGACTACCATACTTCACTCCTTGCCTGTAACACACATACAAATTCATTTCGAGAAGCTGATCTTTTGTTCAGTGGTCTGGTGGTCAACCAGGTTGACATGAGAAGATTCACTATGATGGGGTACTCTAAGGCATGCTTAAAGGAGGGCTGTTAGCACGCCTGACGTGTACAGACTTCCCTATTCATTTACTGATCCTGAGGGTTCAGACAGACGCCAGCTCTGGAGGAATTTAAGACGATTTGCATCCTTTAAACGGTTTCAGCATCCTCTTGATATGCTATGGGTCCCAATCGTTAAAGCGTTGCAGCGTTCCGGGAACATAATATATGTATGAGGCAACATACATGAGCCACCGAACTAGTACACTAGCAATGGTCAGACAGGTGCGCTCCACGTACCCGACATACCACAGAACGGTTCTGAACCATTTGCCTGCTTCTGGCCTCATCAAAATCCATTCAGAAGGCCGCACCAAACGGTGTTTCGCGCTAAACTGGCCAATGAACGGCAGCTTCTTCCACAGAGTTGGCTCCCCTGCGAAGCCTCGAAGCCATCCGTCTTTAAAGGAACTGCTCGCCGCTAACAACGAACTCTTCGCGCGCGAGATGAGCTGAGATGACCGTTGCCGAAAGCCTTGTGAACTTCAGAAGAAAGCTCATCAACTTCATCCTGTGGCCAGCATACAAGGTCTATCTCTGGCGTCTCACATCACAGGTTTCTAGGTATCCCCCTCCAAGGCACATGGGACTTATCCTTGACGGTAACAGACGGTGGGCCAAAGCACGGGGTATGCCTGAGTCGGCAGGCCACAGGGAAGGATACAGGAAGGCCAAAGAGGTACTGGACTGGTGCTGGGATCAGAAAGTTAGAACCGTCACCGTTTACGCGCTGTCACTCGACAATATGTTTCGTAGAAAGCAGGATGAGGTGGACGGCCTTATAGGTCTCGTGGACGCCGCTCTGACTGAGCTTGCGGAAGATCCTAGAATAATGGAACGCGGTGTGCGCGTGCGGGTCATCGGGAGAAGGGAAGTTTTACCCAGAAACATCATTGAAAAAGCAACCGAATTGGAAAGAAAAACTGCGTCCAACACTGAATTCCTTCTTCTCTTAGCAGTGGGTTACAGTGGGAGAGCGGAGATAGTTGATGCGATAAGGCGGATAGTGCGTGATGTTGAAAAAGGAGCAATTTCACCCGAGGAAATAGATGAGGAAAAGATCTCCTCTTACCTTTATACTGCTGGAACTGACGATCCCGATTTGATTTTGAGGACAGGCGGTGAAAGCAGGCTGAGCAACTTTCTGCCGTGGCAGGCCATTTATTCAGAGTTCGTTTTCATAGACGTTCAGTGGCCTGGCTTCAGAAAGATCGACTTTCTGAGAACCATACGTACGTATCAGCAGAAAACCAGGCGCTATGGTTCCTGATTCTTTTACCATATTCCACACTTCATCCGGCTTTACGAAGCTGGAAAGGCAGGAATCTGGTATTCGGCATAGTGGACCGTGAAAGTCGTCTGCAACCCATTTCTTTTATGATGGAGGGCTAGCCTTACGCTGAGATAAGGTATCATGTACCTGAAATGTGACTCATATCATACGTAACTGCAGGTTAGCCTTGGACGCTACCTGATGACGATTTGGAGTATCTGAGCTGGACCCATCTCTCAAATCTGAGGCTTACTACGGCCACCATTCCGGTTAAGAGTACAGCCGAAAACATCTCTATAAAGAACTGCTCTACAGCCGCAGTGACTGTGACATGATACACAAGGTAGCCAAGCAAGTAGAAGATGGGTTGGCGAATGCTTAAGGCGAACACGATGGCGGTGACGTCTTTCCAGAAATGTAGGTCGTTTTGCATATAGGAATTGACTATAACTGAAGAAAAGTACACGGCGACGGCGAGCACATAGTAGTCGAAGGTGTCGAAAACTATCAGGTCAAGTCCGTGCGTTATCTGAGTGTGGCTGAGAGCGATTTCAACGTCTGTAACGAATGCCGCAAGAATAACTATGCCACTAACAACCATTCCTACGAACGAAATAGGCTCCTTGTCCCATGTCCTCACAACCATTTCCGGCACTTTGAAACCACGTACGATGAGTATGAGTCCCAGAAGCATTCCAATGAAGTACAAACTAAGCTGGAAGAGGCCGAAAATCGCGAGAACGGCAAAAGTAACCAGAATTATTCCGGGAATCCCCATCGTGTATTTTACGAATCTTGGTTCTGTGAGCCCCTTTCTGATATAGGATGCCAGAACCATGTAGGTTTCTTCAACGCCCTTGGAATACTGGACAGTTATCCGCCTGATAGAGAAAAGCGGGCAGACTGACTGAACGATCGGCAAAACTCTTTCATCTTCACCGCCGTCGCTTACAAACACAATTCCATCCGGTTTAAAGGAGTCAACCACAGAGGAAACCTGTTCTCTTATCCTTAGGTCCGCGGTAACGCCTCCCTCGACTGCGCCGACCACAACGGCGATCTGCAGCTCGTCCTCGTTTTTGGCTGAAAGCCCATCGTATTCCTTTAACGCCCCAAAAATCGCGTTCACATCTGTGTCTTCAGGGCTGATCACGGCGAGCCTGTTAGCGGCGTCGGCGACAGCTGCCCGGCCAACGATTGGAGTAGTTATCCCGGTTTTGGACATGTCGTCGTCGACGTCTACGGCCAGAATCAGCAGTCTCCTACCGGGCATCTGAAATATCTTCACAGCCCGTGTGATTTAAAGACTATGACACTATTAACCCTGGCTGAGCTCTTCGCCAAGAAGCAGAGCCTGCCATTCCTCAAAGTCCAGTTTCTCGCCTTTACTCATTTTTTCCTTAGCTCTAGTCATCTTGTCAAGGATCAGTTTGTTGTTCTTTTCTCTCTGCTCGCTGGTTGAACGGATGCGGCTGTCCCTCCTGGCCTCTTGCAACTGCATTCTGAGGGCGTTCAGTTCGGCCTGTAATTTGATAACCTGGTTCGCATGCTCAATATACTTCTGATGCCTTTCATCGGCTTCGGCTTTGACCTTTTTGGCTTCTCCCAGTTTGGCGGCGGAGAGCGCTCTCAGTTCGTCCAGCTTTGTTATGGTGTCCTTGAACTTAGACTTGAGATCTCTGAATTCTGAGAGCTTCTGGTCATATTTGCTCTTAATTTCAAAGGTTTCTTTGAATGCTTCCTGCTTCCTCATAGCGCTCGAGAGTTTCTGCTCGAGGTCGGCAATTTCCTTTTCAAGGTTCTTTGCCGCTGAAGGCGACATTGACCGTGTCTGGTATTCCCATTCGGATTCTTCCAAAGCCTGCTTTAACCTGTGAACCTGGCGGTCAATGTTTCTGACGGCGTTGAGCTCGGTTTCCCGACCCTTTAGAGAGTCATGGAGAGCTCTAAGTTCTTGGTAGACCGCTTCTCTCTTGTCTCTCAGCTCTTTGGCAAGCTTAAGCGCCTCTTCTCTACGAGCCTTCAGTTCCTTGTACTCTTTGATAAGGACCTTGAATTTGGCGTTGAGTTCTTCTCTTTTCTTTGCTTCCTGATTGGTTAGGTCGTTCTCCTGACGAATAAGTGCGTAAAGCTGCGATGTTTTTTCCTGTAGGTCGCTCAAGCTGCTTAGCAAGTAAAGAATCGCCCTCGGCGAAACTGAGACCTACCTTGTAATAGCAGATATAAGAGTTTCGAGTAACGGTGACCGAGCCGCCGCAACAAATGCAAGGGCGATAAGGTTAGGAACACCTCATATTTCGTCTAGTCATCCTCCTCTCCTCCCGGCTCTTCGACTTCCCCACCTGAGAAAATGCGCTGAACGCTTGCATGAAGAAAATCTATACCTGACCGAGTGTATGAGGAAACGGCCACGGGTTCTGCGTAGTTGGCGACTTCAAGGGCGGTTTCGACGAGTCTTGCAGAAAGAGTGTTCATCAACCCACCACGCTTGGTCAGCAGCTCATAAAACCCTGAGGGGTCGGCAATGTACTCGGATATTCTTTGCGCCAAGTCGGGCGGCGCCTTATCCGCCTTGCTCATAACGTTAATCGATTCAATGCCGAGTCTCAGCGATGTACTCGCTGAAAAAAGGAACAGCGAAGCCAGACTCGCAGCGTCATCCGCTAGCAGCGGGTCCATAAGGAAGCAGGAGGCCTTCTTACCTTCAGTGAGCATGTCAACCACAAGTGGGCCAGCCGCCCTGAAAACAAAGAGCTCTAGCTGACCTGGGGTGTCCACCAACACATAGTCCGGGTCCGCGTCTTTGACCTCCTTAGCGAGCTCCGGTATCCTTGTAACAGCGATGTCCATTGCAGCTATTATGGCTCCGTTCGGGCCCAGTGGCTCAGACTCCAAAAGCGATTTCATTGATACGTAGTCTCGTATGTCAAAATCCGGGTTATATGGAAGGGTGACGACAGCGGGATCCATGTTTACCGTTGCCGAGTTTATGGATGAGCTATCCAGAAACTGTTTGTACGCGTCCACAAGTGTGCTCTTTCCGCTACCAGCTGTGCCTACAAAGTAGAGTGTTCCCAACAAGTCAAGTTTCACCTGTTCCTACTCATGGCCTCCAGGCTCTGACGAAGGCCGCCTGCTACCTCCTCAACCTTGTCTTTTAGGCGTTGGTCGCTTCCCATCGCATATACATGTATCTCTAATATCGATGCCTGCTCCTTCCCTTTTGGGTGACTTTTGATATACAGATAGGGGTTCTTCGACATGAACTCTGCGATCAGGGGGGCGGCGCTCGACTCGGGAACTCCCATAATCTCGAACGATGTCTCAAAAAGAGAGCCTACCTTCGGAGCATACCTGTCGCCATACGTGGTCCACATTGCTTTCATTTCCGAAGGGACTCCAGGCATACATACAACCCACGAACTCCCGGCTTTGACGGCAAAGCCTGGGGCCGTACCCACCTCGTTAACGAGTATTTCGCAGCCATAAGGAAGCATAGCCATCTTTAGTCGTTCGTCGGTAACCGGGAGACCCATTGCTGAATACCTTTTGGCTATCAGTTCAGCGGCGCTGGCGTTAAGCGTGACCTTTGTTTCAAGAGCCCAAGCTACGGACGTGGCGGTGAGATCATCGAACGTGGGACCAAGCCCTCCTGTACAAACCAGCACCGAGGGCTTTCTCGACAAAGACTCGCGAACAGCCATACCGACCGTTTCCATGTCGTCCCCCACGCAGACTATGCGGCGTACAGAATAGCCTCTCTTGGTCAGGTCCGCCCCAAGATACGCGGCGTTCGAATTGATAACCCTGCCAATGAGGAGCTCGTAACCAGTACTCAGAATTTCTGCTGACAACGGGTGGATGAGCCATATGCGAACTAATACTTTTCGCCATATCCTTGGTTCAACGTGAGGTCTGGCGGCAGCCCTTTGCACGATGAGGAGAGGTGACCGCAAACTACTTTACTTACGCCGGGGGTGTTTAAACGGACATAATGATAATTTGCGGCCCATCTTCTATCCTGCTTGGGACAGAGATCACGCAAATACTAGGGCAGAAGAGGATCCTGTTCAGCACAAAAACTTTCCCCGACGGTGAGACGTATGTGAGGTTAGATCAACCGGTAAAAGGGGAAGAGGTAACCGTGGTGAACACGCTCTTTCCTGATCAGGACAAGAGGATCGTTGAAACACTGCTCATGGTTGATTCGCTTGTCAGAAACGGGGCGAAGAAGGTGAATGTTGTGGCCCCTTATCTTGCGTATGCCCGGCAGGATAAGGTTTTCAGAGAAGGAGAACCCGTGGCTCCGAAGGTGCTGGGCGCGGCCCTAAGGTGCGCTGGTGTTGACACGCTTGTAGTTGTAGAGGCACATAGCAGAGAAGCGCTGGAAGCGCTCAACCTTCCTTACGTGAACGTGCAAATAGACCGGAGAATGGCGGATGCGATACTGTCGTTAACCGGGAGACCTCAGCTTGTTGTGGCCCCCGATGTCAGAGCCGCTGAAAGAGCAGGTAAAGTGGCTGACGTGCTTAACGCTGAGCTTATGATATTTTCGAAGAGCCGTGACCGTTCGAACGGCGAAGTTACATCCGAGCCGGTGAGCGAAGTCAACATATCCGAGAAGACAGCGGTAATAGTGGATGATATAATTAGCACAGGTAGGTCCGTGGCCAGTGCGGCCGAATATCTGAAGAAAGGGGGAGTGAAAACTATTTACGCGGTGTGTGTTCATGCTCTGATGTTGGGTGAAAGCGAGATCAGAATCAAGCAAGCGGGGGTCACGGAAATCTTTGGATCCAATACGATAGAGAACAGGTTTGCAAGATTTTCGGTTGCGTCCGAGGTCGCTTCAGCTATAAAGCAGCTGAGCTGAAGGCTTCGCCGACGCAGCTCGGGTTTGAAAGCGCTCGGTTTCCAGGAGTGTCTTGAAAGGGTTTGAGCGAGCGCTGGGAGAACGTTTTTGCGGAAGAGGCTTTAGACTTTCCAGAGTTAAACAGGTTTGAGTTGGCCTGTGTGTCCAGACTTTTCGGAGGTAGCTCACCGACTGCTCTTGGCGGAAGGTACAGCCTGGTGAGGGTGCCGTCGGACAACGTAGAGAGCTTTGTAAAGAGGCTCTGCGGCTCCCATACTGCCGGTATTTTCGCAGGCGTCTTCAAACCAGGCGAATTCGACGACGGCCGTGATATTCTTAGGAGAATAGTTGGTGAACGATCGTATGTAATCCGAACCAAGCCGTACAGGGCTAACTACATCAAAGAGCTTGCACGCGTGCTTGGCGGTTCGGTGGACGTCAGGAACCCTGAGGTGCTCGTGGTCGCTAACGAAATTCCTGCCGGCGTGCTTGTGGGGGCAGTGACTGCGCCTACTGCCCGCCGTCTACTCAGTTCAGAGCCGGCTAAGCGGTGGCCGTACTTTCATCCAGGGGTGCTGGCTCCGTACTTCAGCGGCATTCTCTGCAATCTTACTCTATGCCCCGCCCGAGGCCTGCTATATGATCCGTTCTGCGGAGCTGGCTCGACGCTGGTAGCTGGTTGCCGGCTAGGGCTTAGGGTGGTCGGAGGCGAGTTAAGCAAAAAGCAGGTTTACGGCGCCAGAAGAAACGTCAACCACTTTTGCGATGGTGTAGAAGGTATTCTGAGAGCTGACGCTGTTCACCCATATCTTAGACCGGACACAGCTAACGCAGCTGTGTTTGATCCACCGTATGGCAGGGTGTCTTCGCTTTTTGGTCGAAGTCTTACCGGACTGCTTAGAGCGTGTTTGCTCGTGACCAAGGCTGTCCTACATTCGGGCGGGAGAGCGGTGTTTCTTGCTCCTTCGTCGATAGATCTTGCTCAAATCGTGTCCGAGGTCGGACTTAAAATGGTATACCAGCATGAAATAAGAGTGCATCACTCGCTAACCAGAGTGATTTCGGTGACTGAAAAAGGTGGTTAACCATGGATTTGAGCATAGCATTTCTGGGCACGGGTGCGGGTGCACCTACACCTCGACGAGGAGCCCCTTCGATAATAGTTCGACGGGGCAGCAGGGCCTTCATGTTCGATTGTGGCGAAGGAACACAGATCGCTATGAAGAGGTTTCGCACAGGCTTCTCAAGACTGACTGATGTGATTGTGACGCACATGCACGGGGATCATGTCCTCGGAGTGCCAGGGCTGCTAATGTCTCTGAGCCTGAACGCTTCTCCTGAAGCTATCACAGTACACGGCCCCAAGGGTCTTGGCGAGTTCCTCGACGCCGCTTTGAGAACTACCTCATTTAGACCGAAGTTTGACTTAAAAATAAATGAATTCGAGCCGCCTTCAACCCCTTCTACACTTATAGATGAAAAGGACTTCAGCGTGCAAATCGTGTCCGCAGACCACTCGATGCCAAGTTTCGCAGTAGCGTTGGTTGAGAAAAGCCGCCCCGGAGTCTTCGATGTAGAGGCTTGCAGAAGACTTGGCGTCCCTAAGGGGCCGCTTTGGGGGCGCCTGCAGAGGGGTGAAAAGATAACTGTTAACGGTGAAACAATAACTCCGGAGCAAGTCATGGGACCGAGGCGACGGGGGCGTAAAATCGTTTATTCCGGAGATACACGTCCCTGTGAGCGGGTATTAGAACTGGGCGCCGGAGCAGACGTTTTCATACATGAAGCCACTATGCCAGACGACTCCTCAGACGAGGCATGGGAGGGCGGACACTCCACACTTTCACAGGCATTGCAGATCATAGGAAAGTCAGGCTGTTCCCACGGGGTGCTGACAAATTTCGGGCAAAAAGTCAGAGACGATGACCTAGTCAGAGTCCTCCAAGGCTTCCCTTCGATAACGCCTGCTAGGGACGGGCTCGTCCTGAGCGTACCCCTCCCGCAAGAAACCATCCAACCACTCCAGGAATAGGTCTGTACTTCCCCGGACGCTTACCGTAATGGGTCCCAGCGGGGACTCAGCTGGCTCCGAACAGACGGCGACTCTACCAACTGTCGCAGCCTGCTTGTTAAAGTAAAGCAGAACATCTGAGCCAGATTTTTGTCTGCGAGCCAAAGCCCGCAAGATTTTAATGGAGTGCAGGTTGCTCGAGTTGAACGCACGCGTCAGCGACATGATGTTCAGGTTTCTTGCCGTTAACAGGTCGAACTCGTTACCTGGCTCGAGCTCTAGGAGTGGCGCATCTACGACGGCGAGGACTGCTCTTCTAACAGCTTCCGGGCTTTCGGTTGGATATACTCTCACAGAGACGCCCACCCTGAGCTCGTCCAGTTCGCGTTGCGAAAACGTACCCAATCTGCGTTCGGGGGGTCCTTCCTTAGTGGGTTTCAGCTTCATGTAAAAGCCTTCTCAAGAGCTCGGCGCATATTGATTTGAACTGCTCTCTTGTCACGCTTTCGTTCACCAAGTGGTAGTCTGCCATAACCATCAAAGACCCGAGGCCGAAGCTCAAGTCGTTCATATCTCTCCTAAGGAAGCTTTCAAAGTCGGATGGGTCGTCTACCCGTTTCCGCAGCAACCATCTCTCGTACCTGGTTTTTGGAGACGCGTGTACTGATACAAGGATTCCCTTGCCCAGTGTCTCCTGAAAGAAGCTTCTCTCATCTAGGCTCCGCAGACCGTCGAACACTATCCTGTCTCCTTTGACGTCAAACACTTTCATGGTTAGCTCCGCTACGGCTCTTTCGCCTCTTTCCCGCCTGAGCTGAGTGCTGAGAGCGGAGATCACTGCGTTGGTGGGCACCTGGCCTCTGCGTCTCACTTCCTCTCTCACAGCATCACCCATACTGTATACGTTAAACCCCTGCTCGGACGCTGACTCGCTGAGAACGGATTTTCCAGACCCATGGAGGCCGGCGGTAAAAACCATAATCAACAGGCTCGCCAGCCCAAAACTTTGTCGACACGTAAGAAACAAGCGATTACATAGTATCCGTTATCTTGTCATCCGTTATTTTTGTTATCTTACCGTATCTACCAACGTTAAGCTTGACGCGTCCTCTAAACTCCGATGTGTACCCGTTTTGAATCTGAACCTTGTCTCCTACGCTGAATTCATCAACCTGATTGTCCCAAAGCGTTAGGTCCACTGCCCCGGAATCATCCTGTAACACCGCGTCCGCAACCCTGCTCTGTCCGCCTGCCCTAAGGTTCACAGTCCTAACCTCACCTATGTCGACCAGTTCGCCGACTACATTGACCTGTCTGAGGCCCCCTCGGTCAAGTTCCACTATTTTCATTTCAGAGATCGCACCGTTTGGTATTGCGTTATGGTGACATATACTTAAGGAGTTTGCCCTTGGCTACACCGAACGGAAGCAATTTTGAGAGAAAGAGAAATCAGAAATCCGGAGTCTGTTCCTGGTAGATGTCTGAAGAAGTGTTTAGCTCGGCCCAAACCAGTTTTCCTTCAATTCTGTTTACCTTGACGGGTTCGAACCATCCTCTCGGAGCGCCTGGGACAAGCACATCCAAGCCCAGCCAGGAGGACCTGCCTATTCCCTCTGATGTATTGTATTCGCGGATAGCGACTTCGATGTACGTTTGTCCACGCGCCGTCATTGCTCTGAGTTTTGATGAAGCCCATTCTGATTCGTTCGACCCCTCAAGCTTTTCACGTTGTCTTGCTATAGATGAAGCCAAGTCTGAGCGGCCAAGAAAATCGGCCAGTTTTTCGAAGGCATACATATACCAGGCAGCTCTGTCTCTGAGAACCTGAGGAGCGAGATGGTTCACGAACAGGAGGTGCCCGTCGCGGTACCGCCGTACCACAAACTCCCATTCACATAGTTCGCTGAAATCTCTGATTTCACTGTACGAGGAAGACTCTCTCTTGAGCTCTTCAAGCACTAAGCGGCCCGCCTTTTCACCAACATCTTTTAGGCGCCACCAGTCTTGGAGCGCGTTCACGAATCTGTACGCGGCGAAGGGGTTCAGGTTAAGTTGGGCAACAAACCGACCCAGCTGCGTGAGGGAGCCTTCACGCAAAAACTTCATTGAGTAGAGCGCGCGTAAGGCGGACGACACTCGTCCGGGGTTAAGCCGGGCAAAACTCTTGCTAAGCAACCTACGTATTTCATATTCATCCTTGTACAGGAGCAAACCGTTGATTCTATAGACCAAGTCGGTTTCAAAGCTGCTTACGACGGGTTCGGGATCGTTGTTTATGAGATGATTTCTTACAAACGCATACTCTGCCGAACCGGTCGCCAGAACAACTACGGTTCCCTGTGTTATTGATTCCCCGCTGATGGGGCTCACGATGGGTCTACCGGCTCTGCCAGCCATCTGAAGGTAGTCGTTCGTACTGAGCCTGAATTCTCCCCTACGGGTGTCCCAAACTGGGTCGTAAATGACCACGAAATGAGCTGGCAGGTTGACTCCAAACTGGAGGGTTGCCGTGCAAAACAGTGCCTGAATCTTTCCAGCCCTAAACATGTCTTCAGAAGAGATGCGAGTCAGGCGGTCCAGACCAGCATGATGAATTCCTGTCCTTATTCTAAATGAAGAGAAAAGCCTCGCAAGTTGCTCGGTCTCCGCACGCCTCGGAACGAATACCAGAAACTGTTTATCTGGATTAGATTTCATTAGGCTCAGAAGGTATTTCACCTTTTCTCCGTCATGCTTGAACTTGATAGCGTGTTGCAGAAGCCTCGTGGGTCGGTGGTTCAATGAAAGCTCGTGAACAGCGGTTCGTTTCAACATGATCCGAGTGAGCCACTGCGCTACATCTTGGGGGTTGTTTATGGTTGCGCTAAGGGCTAGAAGGCTAACTTCAGGATTCAGTTCGCTGAGAAGAATAAGGAATTCCTCGATAACTCCTCCTCGCTCATTGTCTCCCAAAAACTGGAATTCATCGAACACAACAAGCTTCAGCTCTTTGAACCATGGGTCCCTTCGTCTCAGCTGAAGAATGGCGCTTTCGTACGTAGCAAAGACGAGATCGCCCTCATAAGCCGACGTTTCTCTCCTGAAGTCGCCGGTGTAAATATTAACAGACTTTGAGCCCTCAAACATCGAAAAAGCTTTCATGAACCACTCTCTCGTTAGAGCCTTCGTAGGGAAGACCCAGAGAACCCGGTTATGAGTGTTGCAAAGATAGAGTGCAAGATGACTTTTACCGCTGCCTGTGGGCGCAACCGTAAGCACGTTGTATCCGTCTGAAATCGAGCGGACAACACCTTGTTGCCAGTCCTTAAGAGGCTGGCTCAGTGACTCTTCCAAACCAGTAGTTACACCGTTCAATACTTCATTCTTCCAGCAACTATAAGTCTTACCCCATATTTCTCGATTAGAAAGCCGTATCGAACACACTGCTCCAACGCGCCTGATCTAAACACATATGCGTGAGGTGCTCGAGCGTATTCAACCTGACCTGATTTTCATGTTTCCGGATGCAAGGAAACCGGTGCCGCTAACTCCATGGCAACAATGAAGATTTTGCACTCAAAGTGAGGTTTATCGGGTGTTCTGGCCACCTGGCTCAGGCTCTCGGCTTGGGAACGCCTAAATACTGTACCGAGGAAATCAGCCGGGTGCCGTGCTTGGACTTCGGGTTCTCAAAGGAGCAGGAGCTGTTTAGAAGTAGCATCAGAGAGGGCCTTTCCAGACATCTAACGCCCTACGTCCGGGAGCTGGACGAAAGGCGTGAAATTCCCAGGGAAAGCCTCCGCAAGATGGCGGAGATGGGACTTCTCGGTATAACAGTAAGTGAGGAATATGGTGGGACTCACGCGGACATTCTCACCTCTACGATAGCGGCTGAAGAAGTCGGCAGAGCCGATATAACGCTAGCCACCGCCGTCTACTTCCTTCTCGAAGCCGGCTGGGGATTCATCCTCGACAAGTATGGGAAGCCCGAAGCCAAGGAGGAGATTTTGCCGAAGGTTACATCGGGAGAACACTTTTTGGGAATAGCTTCTACGGAGCCCAGCGGGGGCTCAGATGTCGCGAATGAAAAGACCACTGCGCGCCTCGAAGGTGAACACTATATTGTTAACGGCGAAAAAATGTATATCAGCGGTGTGCGCGAGGCGGCAACCTATGGCGGCGGGTTTCTATTGTTTGCCAAGACAAAGCCCGAAGCGATGCATAAGGGGCTCACAATAATATATTCACCCGTCAAGGACGTTGAAGGAATACAGACTTCCGTTATAAGAAACATGGGAAGAGAAGGAATATCCACCGGCGTGATCAGGTATACTGACGCAAAGCTTCCCGTAAAATACAGAGTAGGTGAAGAAAATCAGGGTTTCTACTACGCGATGGAGGGCTTCGACAATGCCCGAATCCTGGTGTCCGCAGCAAGTGTGGGAGCAGCGCAGAGAGTCATGGAAATAGGAATGGACTACATAAAGAAGAGAACTGTGTTCGGCCAGCCTTTGAGCGCAATGCAAGGAATTCAGTTTCAACTTGCAGAACACTACGCCAAGCTTGACGCGTGTAGGTCACTTGTCTATAAGGCCGCTTGGATGATGGATGAACACAACCGCTCTGGCAGGTTCTCTAAGTCTGATCTGATCAAGGTTGTTTCATCCGTAAAGTGGTTGGCTCCCACGGTTTCTTTCGATGTCATAAGAGATGTTATCACATGGTTTGGCGCATACGGATACTCAAAGGACGGCCTCGTTGAAGCCTCATTCAGAGGCGCCTTCTCATATTTGATGGGTGCGGAGGGAGCGCTCAACGTTATGAAAAATTCACTGGCCAGGGAATTGCTCAAATAGCTTTTTCATAGTCTGACGATCGAGGCAGAAATGTTTGTTCGGTGAAAAAGGAAAGTCAACGAAGGCTGGCACAAATAGATTTAAATATAAGCAACGTTTATATATATGTGATAGAGCCGGCCGGAATTCAGATTTAAGGTTCTCTGGTCGGCCTAAATTGGAGAGAAATAAAAAGTGTCATATGAACAGGATAGGAAGGTTAGGACGCCCATATGCCCCGTATGTGGATCGAACAACATAGTGTACAGCGGGCATGGAGAGCTGGTATGCGACAATTGTGGCACTGTGATAAGTGAAAAGGAGATAGACTTCGGACAGGAGTGGCGTGCTTTCACGGCTGAGGAGAGGGAGAAAAGAAGCAGAACCGGTGAACCTCTGAAGCCGGGTATGACGACCGGAATGATGAGCACGATTATAGACAAGCGTGACATCAACAAACTGAAGCTCGATACCCAGCGTAGGGTCGACGCTCTGCAGATGCGTAAATGGCAGATGCGGAGCAGATTCCAGACTGCGAGGGACAGGAGCACATCTCAGGCTCTTGCCGAGATAAGCAGGATAGCGACTCCGCTCAAGCTCCCTGACAACGTGAAAGAAGAAGCCGCGACAATCTATCAGAGGGCCGTCGACGCTGGCCTAGTTCGTGGTAGAAGCATAGAATCGATTGTAGCCGCTACTCTGCACGTTGCATGCAGGAAGTTCAACCTGCCCGTAGCCTTGGACCAGATAACTCAGTTTACGCGAAACCAGAACAAGAAGGATGTTGCAAGATGCTATAGGTTACTTGTTAAAGACCTTAACATACTCATGCCTGTCCCAGACCCTGTGAGCTATATTCCCAGAATCGCCTATAAGCTGGGGCTTAGCGAAGCAGCTCAGAGCAGGGCAAAGGAAATTATACGTCAAGCTCAGCAGATGGGTATTACAGCAGGTAAGGATCCAGCTGGTCTTGCGGCGGCCGCTATATATGTTGTCAGCCTAATGGAGAATAACCGTAAGACCCAAAGAGAGATTGCTGGAGCCGCGGAGGTAACCGAGGTAACCGTGAGGAACAGGTACAAGGAACTCGTGGAGAAACTGAACCTGATACCGGTGGTCGCTGACACAAAAATACTCTAGCAGCTTCTCAAAGCGGTGGCCCACGGAACCAGTCCGTTAGTCTACGTATATTTGGTCCCGGCTGAAGCCAAGTTCCACTAACAGGGGCATTATTTTTTCCTTATGATTTCCCTGTAGCTCTATGTAGTTGTCTTTGGCTGTGCCGCCACATGCAAGCCAAGCCTTGAGTTTGCTGGAGATCGACTTCGTATCTACGTCTCCTGTAAACCCTTCGATTATAGTTACATCCTTACCGAAGCGTCTTTTTTCGTTTCGCACCGTTATAGTTTGCTGTTCCTTCGCAATACTGTCCCATATGCCCAAGTCATCCGAACCGAATGGGGCTTTCTCCTTTTTCTCAACCATTAACTAGGCCTTCACCGGCATGTCCAAATGCCATCAAGGCAATATAAGGATTTCCGGGTAAAGATTTTGCGATTTGACACCCGCTACGGTTAAAGCCGACTTCGACTCCCCGACTTGATGGAGCTAGCTGTAAAGCTGGGTCGGCTCAGTCTCTCAAACCCTTTTGTCGCAGCCTCAGGCGTGTTCGGCACAGAGTGGTCTGCTGTCACTAAGGTTCTGGAGAGCGATGCGTCGGCAATGGTTTCGCCAACCCAGTTTAAGAAGCCGAGGCCTTGGCCCCAGCCGCCAGTGTTCAGGAGCTGGGTTCACTGGTCCATGGTCGACACGGGACTTTGGTCGCCTGGTATAGACGAGTTCTGCGCGCAGTTGTCGAAGGTCAGGAAGAGCGGTAAGCCTGTGTTCGTAAATCTTGGAGAGATTGATGTTGAAGCCGCGCTGATATGCGCAGAGAATCTGCGCAATGCGGGTGCAGATGGGTTGGAGCTTAATCCTTTTCATGGGCGTGCAATTCCTGCTCCAAGGCGGCTGAGCGAGCTTGTATCCGCTCTAAAGTCGAAAGCGCCTGAGTTACCTGTTTTTGTCAAGCTTCCGTTGATGGCAGAAGTTGAACGCTTGGCGCAAACTGTGTGCAACGCGGGGGCAGACGGGCTGACGCTAATAGGACCACCGCGCGGACTCGCATACGATCTCGAGGAGTGGTGTAGCGCGGAGCGAATCGAAGGATACGTGTGTGGACATGCCATCCATCCGCTGGCCACCTACTGGATCGAGAGGATTAGGACAAAATTTCCTGATGTTCCGATAATGGGGTGCGGGGGCGTATACAACTGGAGTGATGCACTGGAATTTTTGGTGGCTGGCGCGAACGCTGTCCAGGTAGGTACTGCGCTATCGGAACAGGGTCTCGCACTGTTCTCAAACCTCGTCAGCGAATGTGAAAACTACCTCGCGAAGCAGGGGTTCGCTTCTATTTCAGAATGTGTGCAAGCTGTGCGGTCGACGCTGAAGGCCAACCTTTGAAAGGCTTAAGTCATCGCCCGCACTAAACAAAAGTATGACGCTGAAATGCGCTGAGTGTGGGTATGAGCCGAGGCAAGATGAAGTCAGTATGCGTTCACTGCCCAAGTGCCCCAAATGCGGTTCAAGAATATTTATCAAAATGTCTCTGGTTAGCCCCAGGATCAAAGCGGAATAGTTACTCATTCACTCTTCTTCTTACGTGCCCTTAGGCCATAGAAGCCTATCAGCACTCCTACAACAAGCATTATGACGCCCAATGCGAGGCGGATTTCCGCGTAAAACTGTGACGTTGATTGACTCCCTTTCACAACCGTCTGAACGCTCAGGTACAGTGAAGTCGGAGCGTTCAGGCTTACTAGCGTCGTGTTTACGAGCACGCCGTTGTGGTACACCCAGAGAACGTATTGGCCCCGCGGAAGATTGCTGAACGAAGCTAAGCCAGAAGCGTCGGTGGTCACGTTGAAGCTGACAGGGCCGCGTAATGATACGAGGTAGCCGGACAGAGGAGCTCCAAACGCGCCGGCCACACGAAGATTAAGCGAATACCCTACTGGGAGCCTAAGGGTGAACGTTCTGTTAGCGCCCAAGAGAATTGTGGTGGTGTTCGTCAAACCGTCGCCATAACCAACCAGCTGATAGGATCCAGGCAGCAGACCCGTGAACGTTCCATTAGATTCGCTCGAGGTTTCAACTATTTTGGTTCCAGATAGTAAAACGACGCTTTCCGTGTGAATCGGCGTGTTCAGGTTTGAAACCACGCCATATTTGAGCGCCAGAAGCGGCGCCTGAATGCTCAGGTTTTTCGAAGCCTGAGTAACCCGGTACAGTTTACTATAGAACTGAGCGCCCTGTCTTTGCGCGCTCACATTATATTCGCCTGTAGGAACAAGCGTGCTGCCCTTGGAGTCCGATGTCGAAATATGCACATTACTCAGGTTTGTACCCGGTTCACCGTTCAAAGTGAGTTTGGAACCGGAAAGAGTTCCGCCGTGAGGCGAACTGATGTAATATGTTAAATTCACCACATTCACCGAGAGGCGTATTTGTTGAGGCGATGAGGCATTCACAAGAACATGAGTGTTGATGGCCACCTGCGCAGAGTCATAGCTCACGTTGAATGTTGCAATCGTCGACTCGTTGAGGGTTACAGTAGTGTTCACCTGACCCTTTGTATTGGTAGCGAGCGGACCGACCCGTTCAGTTATGTTCGAATGCTTGGTCGAGGTCAAATTGGGTACTGAATACACAAACGTGATAACTGCATTCTGAACGGGATAACCATCAAGACTTTTGACAGTTATATCCATTTTTATTTGCTTACCAGACGTCTGCGCGGCCGTAGCCGAAGGGATGGCCAAGGCCACTGTAACTATCAAAATCAGTGCCAGCGGAGCCAAGATCTTTGTGTGTTTATTCATCTGTCTGATGCCTCGAATTCAGTTAGAAGAAGCCGCTCTCACCGTTGCAATCGTGTTGTCAGATATGCCCTGCTTTGTCAGTGTCTGATCGTTGCAGTGTACTTCGTTTGAGGGAACCTCGTCGACCGGAAGAACCGAAAGCTCAAGCTTCCTTTTGCCGGCTATCACTACTTCGAGCTTGTCTTTTATCTGTAGTTGCTTAGCCACCTGAGAGTTCATTCGCGCCACATCCTGCCCCACGTCCGGCTTCTTCCTCAACCTAAGACGTAGCTCAGGTGGTCTTGATGTAGCGCTCATATAAATTCACGCAATTGGGCGGGGTGTTATTAACTGTTACGACTTTTCAGGCACCAGAGGGCCTAAGGACGCTATCTCCGCGTATGTATAAATGAACTGTCTGAGTTTCTGCACGAGTTCGTCTGAGTGCACCCTCACCTGTCTCCATGAATCCCTGTCCCTTATGGTAACAGTGTTTTCGCTTAGGCTGTCATAGTCCACAGTGACGGCGGCTGGGACGCCTATCTCGTCGAGTCTTGCATAGCGTCGTCCTATGGCTCCTTCTTCATCATATGTGACCGTGAACCCAAACTGCACCAGCCGTTTCACGAGGCCCCGGGCATACTGGTCCAGACCGTCCTTGGCCATGAGGGGAAGCACTGCCACTGAAGGGTACGCTATTTCACGTGGAAGCTTTAGAACAATTCGGTCTTCCTTGACGGAATATGCGTGATCAAGCATGGCGTAGAAGAGTCGATCAACCCCAAAACTCGGCTCAACCACGTGTGATATGTATCTTTTACCATGCTGCTCCTCAACTGTTTGTGAAACTTCGATTAGAGGTCTCGTAATGACAGCGCCTTCGACGTTCAGTGCTCCAGTAGATTCAAACGATGCTATGTCTTCTTCTGATGCGGACTTCAGTCTCGAAATGACGGAGCCTGTTTTGGAGCCGAAATGCTTCCTGAGTTCGTTTGGATCCCACTTGAAAGCTCGTTTGACAACCTGAACGGGCTTGTCCAATTGTTTGAAAACACTGAAATCTGCGCCACTGTTTTTCGCATGATTGACCAAGTCGAAGTCCCCTCTGTAAGAATACCCTGCCACTTCAACCCAGCCCCACCTGTCTACATTCACCATCTGGTCCCAGGTTTGCCGAGAGTAGTGTGGCAATTTGCGGGCTGGCACTTTAAGGAATCTTTGCTCAGTGTCTGGGATTCCAAGTTGGGACACGAACTTCTTTCCAAGCGCCATAAAGTAGGCTAGCCATGGGGTTGCAATTAGACCCTCATTAAGCGCCTCACGAACACGCAGTTCACCTATCGGTGAGCCTTTCTCGTCAACCAAAAGTAGTTTTTCATCGTCAAGTACATCTGGAACGGACCGCGAGGGTTCTTCGGGGTCAAAGAACATTTCTAGCTCCATTTGCGTGAACTCTCTGAGCCTGATCGGCCCTTGACGTGGAGAAACTTCGTTTCTTCCCACTTTCCCAACCTGGGCCAACCCGAACACGCGTTTTTCCCTGACGGCTTCAAACACACGTTTAAACATCGTGAACATTCCCTGTGCTGTCTCCGGTCTGATGTAGCCTACAGAATCAGAGTATGGTCCAATTGTGGTTTTGAACAGGAGGTTGAAAACCTCGGGTTCGCCTAGGAGGCCGCCACAGACAGGGCATTTGACTCCTTTAGAAAACCGTTCTCTCAGTTCGTCGAGACTCATGAATTCTGCGAGTTCCCCTCCTTCTTCTAACACGTGATCGGCCCTGAAGGTTCTGCCACAGCTGGTGCACCTGGAAACAGGATCCGCAAAACTCCTGACGTGTCCGCTTGATTCCAAGACCTGGTGCGGGGTTATCGCCGGCGACTCAGTTTCATATACGAGATCGGGGTGAGAATCAACGAACATTCTCCTCCATAACGATATTAGGTTTACAAGTAAACGGGCTCCTATTGGCCCGTAGTCGATCAGGCCCGCCACGCCTCCGTAAATCTCAAACGAAGGATAGAAAAGGCCTCTTCTCCGACATAGATCCAGCACTACATCATATTTGGATCCGCTCATACTGTGCCCAAAGACACCAACCCTCCCTGCTTAAAAGCGGTATCAAAAGCACCAACATTGCCTCTTCGAGAAACCACACATATTTGTTCAACAGAGTCAAACTGACAACTAACAAGAAGACTCCCACAACTTCCTACCCAGTATAACTTGATCAGGACCGGGTAGCCGAAGCCTGCGCCAGACAGAAGGTTTCGCTCAGAACAATCTGAGCAATCAAGCAGCATCTTTTCCCGAGTGCTACTAGATGAGGGCATGTTCGTCTAAGAAATTTTTTAAGAGGCTGACGCTTCGATGCGCCACATAAGTTTGGGTGCGGCTGTGGCAGCACTCTTATTAGACAGCCTCTGCGTTCCCCGGATACCTGAGTTCAACCCGAAGATGCTTACGGTATACGTCATGCTCACGTCGCTAATGCTGAGCAAGGTGACTGGAAAGGCAGTGGGAGAAGGGATGATGGGATGGGAGAGCTGTAATGGACTGCTCTGACGTCTGCCCAGTTACTGACATGAGCATGGTTGGAGCGCCTTAGTCAACCGGCTTGATGGTTATGTCTTCTTTTATGTTGAGTTAAGCTGGCAACTATCCTAGTTGTTAACAGCTCCCGCTTTTTCATCTGCTCCAACGGCTTCTTTGTTTCCGTTTTGTGACACGTGTATGTACTTGTAGAATAGTGAGCCCGTCAAAGGCAGGTTCACTGCGTATAGCACCAGTCGCGTCAAAAGGTCTGCCGCCGTGGCCACGGGCACAGGAACCCCCAAGGCAACGTATGAGGCTATGATGAACAGGTCAAGCACGCCCAGCATACCCGGCACACCG
>JAVZLA010000022.1:0-22119 GCA_038883995.1 Thermoprotei archaeon
CGTTCCCACGAAGAAGTACGTGAAGACAGGGAGCACCCAGCCTAGAACGGTTAGAATCACATTGGTCTTGTAGCTAATCCATACCCGGAATCCTCTGAGGTACAGGAAAGAGTAGAGTTTAGCGCCAACGCTACTCACGGGGGCCTCCTCCTCTTCTGAACTGGTGAAACCGCACGTCCATAGTTGACTCGCCTACGGTAAACACGTAAACGTCCTCTAAGGTAGCCTGGACGTCCGTAGTGGATACGCCGGATGCCGGAAGCAGCTCGGCCACTTTTTTTGGAATCCTCAGTATAACGGATGAGCCGTTCGAGCTCACTATAAACTTCTCCAAACCTTTTGGAACAGCTTGGTCGACGAGCTCGGCCTCTACGAATTTCCCGGCAGAAGAGACAAGCTCTGTGGGAGAGCCGCTTCCGAGGACCTTGCCCTGCTTGATAAGATAAATTTTCTCCGCGATCTCTTCTACGTCCTTCATATAGTGACTGGTGAACAAAACAGTCTTCTCCTTCGCTGTTTCGCGAACCAGCCTACGGACAGACCTGGACGACACAACGTCGATTCCGAGCGTAGGCTCGTCGAGCATCACCACCGGCGGGTCATGGAGGAGGGCGCGCGCGAGCGCAAGCCTGCGCATCATTCCCGTGCTGTAGTGCATAACCTTGGTGTCCCCCCATTCTGAGAGCCCCACTTCTTCAAGAAGTTGCTTGGAGCGCGCCCTGGCTTCGTTCAGAGGCATGTTGTATAGCGTAGCATAGAAGACAAGGTTTTCAAGGGCGCTCAGCCTGAAGTAGAACAGTCGCTCGCTTACTGTTACCAGACCCACCGACTTACGCACTTTGTCGGCGTTTTTGACAACATCGTACCCGTTGACACGTGCCTCCCCGCTTGTGGGAGTAATCAACGTTGAAAGTATCTTGATCAACGTGGTTTTACCAGCGCCGTTCGGTCCCACAAGCGCTGTAGCCTTCCCTGGTCCGGCTTCGAGATCTACGTCCTCAAGCGCATGGACCGGAATCTTTCCCTCGAACACCTTAGTGATACGCTTGGTTTCGATCATCTGTACTCTACTTCCCGTTTACTCTTCGTGCCGATCGAGCCGGTGTCTGGTCCTTGCACTTCCCCCTGTTTCTCTTCTACGTGAGGCATTGTCCGCCTGTTTCAATCTGAGCTCTCTGACAATTTTCTCTACGTCGTCCAATGAGACCACACTCACGATGGACTCCAACTCCCTTTTCGCGTCCTCAGCCCGGTATTCCTCATCGACCTGAGCTATCTTCTCGAACTCCCGCTCGATGGCTCGAACCATGGGAGCCACTTTCTTCCCTTTCTCGGTCAGAACCACTTCCGGGTTTCCAGTGTTATCTGAGGCACGCATAATTAAACCGGCTCCCATGAACTCTTTGATGAATTTGTATGAGCCCGACTTCGAAATGTCTGGGTCGGATGCAAGCTCACTTGGCTTCGCTCCCTCTGCTATTTGCAGGAACTTCTTTATTCTTCTACGCTCCAAGCGTAAGACGTCAAGGGTAGTGTACAATCGTGGTCCACGTACATAGACGTAGACTTTGAGGCTTAAATAGCTTACGTATGGAGCATATCTCCTTTAACTACAGGAGAGTGATCACTCGGCTAGGCTGGCCGGTGGATACGACGGGGAAACCAAGTCGGCGACGTCCTTTTGGTAATCTACTATTCTACGCACAAGGTCGGAGGCGAGAAGAACGTCGCGCGGCGTATGTCGTCTCGATACACAGAGTGACACGGCCTCCAGCACCCTCTGATCCTCTTCAAGCACCCTTTTGGAAAGCTCGTAGTCACGGTTGATAAGCGCCTTAGTGGAGTTCTCCTGAACGTAGACCAGGCGTTGTTCAATGGACTCCAGGAAAGAAGCGAGCTGGCGGCTTCTGCTGGGATTCCGCCTTCCAAGGGACGCGAGCCTTACGCATGAGTCAGCGGTGTTCTCGATAGAGCCTGCCGCGACCCTGTAGTCGAGGCAATCGACGACGCTGACTTCCATCTCTGAAGCAAGGCCTGGATTCAATAGCGCCGCACGCACAAGTCTCACAAGGAGAAAGTATAACCTGTTTACTTCAACGTCCCTCTGGTTCATCGGCGGCACCTCCGGGCTAAGGCGACTGCTTTTCAACTGTCTCAGCGTATCCTTCAGCATCGACCCCGCCAGGTCACCCAATCTTTTCATAACCCTTTTGGGCTGCACCAGAGAAGAGTCTACAAGAAACTGCGCAACCAAATGGTTATCCGATTCCTCCACCACTTCCAGGCCCATTAGAGTCCGCAGAACAGAGTAAACTGTGTCCCTGGTCTCTTGGTCGAAGCCGGAGTCCGCCCTCAAACTTATCGAGTTGGCTCCCATCAGATAGGCTGATACAATCCAGTCTGAAACATATCGCGCCGCCAGTTCGGCAGTATATTCCAGCTTCGCTGACGAAGCGCGCAATAGTGGTTCAGCTTCGGCCGGATATACTACAAGCCCCCCGTCCGCGGCGTATCCTATCTCAACCACATCCCCCTTCTTCAGCCCGCTACGCACAACCCACTGCTTGGGAAGTGACATGACAAGAGAGCTACGCCCCATAAGCTGCAGTCTACGCCGATCCAAAGTTTATACACGTATATATTTTATAGATGCGATCTTTATTAACTTGTGCTTCTCAAAATCTCTGATGGGTTCCGGCCCCGCAAGCAAAATCTCGAGACTCCAGATTAGGACCGCTACGCTTGGAGCTATGGGCGTCTTCCTAGACGGCTACGATCTGAGCGTCATAGGGTTCGGAGTGATACTGGCCTCTGAAAGCCTCAGCTTTTCACCCAAGCTCCACCCCTTCCTTTACTCCCTGGTTCTTACCAGCGCCCTTATAGGAATGGCTGTGGGAGGTCTCCTGTTCGGATACTTGGCCGACCGACTTGGAAGAAAGTCAATGTTCACGGTCGACCTCCTGCTTTTCGTTGTGTTTGCGCTTCTTTCAGCAGCCTCACAAAACGTCTACCAGCTGATAGTGTTTCGCCTCCTAATGGGAATAGGGATCGGAGCCGATTACCCGATCAGCTCAAGCCTCATAGCCGAGTCGGCGCCAGAAGCCTCGCGTGGAAGACTGCTAATGTACGGCATAATGTTCTACTGGGTGGGAACATTCTTCGCGGGAATCACAAACTATCTTACCCTAGGGCTGGGGGACGTCTACGCGTGGAGAGCAGCGCTAGCTGCAGGAGGCATAATCGCGATCCCGGTGGTTTTGCTGAGAAACATGGCGCCTGAATCTCCTCGCTGGCTTATCTTAAAAGGGTTGAAAGCGGAAGCAAAACGCGTGCTGGACTCCGGTATTCAGGGCGTGTCGGTTTCGGGCCGCTACGCTGAGCTCAGCCTCAGATCTTTTTTGAGGTTACATTGGAAGAGCCTGCTCTTTGTGTCTCTGGCCTGGTTTGGTTTCGACGTGGGCGCGTACGGCCTCGGATTCTATACTTCCACGCTTTACCATGAGTACGGGGTTTCAAGCCTCTCGAAGATAGCGCTGTTCGGCGTGGTGACAGCTCCTTTCCCAATCCTGGCATACCTGGTTCTGATCGGTAAACTGGACAAATGGGGCAGGCGTCTCCCGTCCCTGATAGGCTTCACGATTATGATAGCGGTGCTTGCGATTCTCCCGTTGGCGCTCCCTGTCAACGCGCTGTTTCTTCTCCCACTTTTCATACTCTTCTCGTCGATGGAGCAGTGGCCTGGCGGGATACTGAGTTTCGCGTACTCGGTGGAGCTTTTCCCAACCGCGTTCAGGGCTCGCGCGCAAGGTTTCCTTACCGCGGTCAGCAGAGCAGGTGCGGTTACAGGTACACTACTTTTCCTGCCGATAGCCAGCCACGGGCTCCTGTATGGAACACTGTTCTTTGAGGCGTTCATCGTGTTGGCGTTCGCGTCCACTTTCGCTATGGCGCCTGAAACCCGTAGCCAGACACTGGACCAGTCGTCAGGCGAGCAACTCGGTGAAACTGTTCCCTCGACCGGTTAATCCACTCTGCCCAAACAAACGCTTATAGCGTTCACGTCGCAAAATTTTCAGGCGGAGAAATTTTGCCGCAGGTTAGGAATCGACTGACTGATGTTGCAGACCCGGCCGCAGCCACAGAGGTTCACTCAGTCAAAGAGGAGTATCCCGCCCGGGAAAAGGGTTTCCCAGCTTTTACCGGACGCCTTCTAAGATGGAGCTTTATCGTGGCGATAGTGCCACCGGTTGTTCTTGTTCTAGCCCTATATGCCCGAAGCCTCCTGCTCCTCGAATACGTGCATGTCGTAACGGGCGCCACATGGACCGGGTTCGACCTTTTCATGGGACTAATAATGAGCTGGGTGTTCAGAACACTGGAGCCTCCCGCCAGAATAGAGGTAGCCAAACGACTGACACCGCTCAACTTCTTTGTGATGCCTTCGCTCGCCTCTGTCGCCATTACAGCAGGAATATACCTGGCCCAAACCTTGGGGGTCTTCAACCTGTCTTCTCCTTGGATAATTGCGGCGGGCGTCGTTGTCTTAGTGCTGTCTGTTCAAGGCTTCGGCGTGTTTCTGCCGAACAGCATGCGCATATTCATAGAGCTCTCTAAAAGTCGTCCGGACACTCAGAAGATCATTCGTCTAAACATGCGTAACATCAAACTCGCGGCAAGCCAGGCCGCGTTTCAGCTCGCCATAGTATTCATCATGGCTCACATAGCCGTCTACGGGGCGTAGTAGAGTTGAACGCCGACGCACTCATAGCCGTAGCGGTGTTTGCTGCGGGTTTCTGCGCGATATATTTTTCCGTGTACTGGGGGGCGCTGAAAAGCTATAGGAGGGGTGAGCTTGAATACGCTGGGCTCAGAGTCCTTAAGCTAGGGTTCGTAGGCCAAATCGTGATCTTCGCTGTCTTGGCCGTGACCGCTTTACTGGTATAACGTGGGGGCAACCCGTTAACGTGGGGTTGCTGCCTGAAACTCCATTATCCTGCCGTCAGAGTGAAATCTAACTTTGTAAGAGTAGTGTTCGCCGCCCGCTGACGCCACGCATGTTCTACCGACCCTGTTGTCGCCTTCGATCACTAATTCGTCAACCCTGGTCCATCCTGTCCTCGCTTCCAGTTCGGTCAGCATGTTTTTGAAGGCAGCCGCGCAGATGTTGCAGCAGAAAAGCATTCTCTCGCCCTGAACGATGTCGTAGTACTCGCCCCAAGTCGCATCGCAGAGAGCGCAGCCTGTTCTGTTAAGCTTCAAACATCTTCCCTCTTTCAAGTCGAGCGACGAGATATCTGTCCAGCGCATCCATAGAACACAGGAAGGCCGACTGAACCTGCTCCGTCACTCCGTATTTGACGGAATACTTATCCACCATTTCAAGGGCCCGTGAGCTATGATCCTTGTCCGCTTTGTATCCTTCGCGTAGGAAGTTCGCGGCCGCCTGGGGTATTGAGCCGTCCGTGAGAATGCTGGGGTTAAAGTATGTGGACTTAGCGCCCTCTTCGACGAGCCCGTGGTCGGCGGTCAGCTCCATACCATGCATCGCAGCCATGGCGGATACCCAATGCAGGTCTCTGGCTATCCTATTCCACACCAGCATAGAGTCCGCTGTCGCCTTAAGCGGAGGCGTCGACTCTATACGGGAACGGGGCACACCCAGTTCCTCTCCCATTCTGATCAGAAGTTCCCTGTGAGATGGCGAATCACCGTAACCGTAAAACTCGGTTGAAATGTTTTCTATTTCGTATTTCTGTACGTCTTCCTCATCTGTTTTCGCCAAAATGTAGGCGCAGCTTTTCACCCACTGTTTTAGAAAATGGTTGTGCTCAAACACATATCCCAGAAGCACTGTCCTGCTGGGCCGCTGCATTGCCGCTATAAACGGGTGCGGCGGTTCTCCAAGGAACCTTGAGATGTGTTTCCTCTTGATCCACGAACTCAGAGGAGCATCGCTTAGATCGTACAGTTTGCCCAAAGATTCCGCTAATGCTCCGGCGCTCAGCCTCTGTTTGGAGACGTTGGCGTTCAACCACATCACGTGCGCGGCGTCCGCTCTGGAAGCGGAGGCCAGCATGTGTTCAGACAGCCACCTGAATCCTTTTTGAGATGATTCCTCCAAACATACCGGACATGTCGCCATATTCTAAGATTATATTGGCCGCACACTATTCAACCTTATTTGAGGTATGTTTGGCTTCCTTCCCCGCGATCACACGGTGACAGTGGACAACGTTTAAGACTTTAATGTTTCAAACTCTAGGAAAGGAGGACCTGTTGTGGAATTGGTTTTGGGCTGCAGCGGTCTTGGAGGGCTTCGAGCCGGAGCCTACAAGGAGAGGTTTCGGGCCCTAGAGGTTCAGTCCACGTTCTACAGGTTCCCGCGCGAGGAGTCTCCAGTTAAATGGAGAAACTTTTACGGGCAGGAATTCGTGTTCACGAACAAAGCGTATCAGGGTCTCACACATGAACAGAACAGCCCAACCTGGAAGAGTTATCCCAGACCCGAAGGAGATCCCGAGAAGTTAGGCGGGCTCAAACCCACCGAAGAAAACTTCGCTCTATGGGAGAAAACTCTGAAAGTGTCCGGTAAGCTAGGCTCAAAGGTAGTCGTTGTCCAGCTTCCCCCCAGCTTTGCGAAGACTACTGAAAACCTGGGCAATCTGGCCGCGTTCTTCGGAAGCGTTGAAGCCGGACCAACAGTGGGGGTAGAGTTCAGGCACAGGTCTTGGTTCGAGTCTGGAGAAGAGTTTGCTGTCATAGCAAAAAGATACGACCTGTTGAGTGTTGTAGATCCTTTCAAACATCCTCCAATATTCGTCGGTGACACACTTTACCTCAGACTGCATGGACGCGGCCGAGGATACAAGTACGTCTACACGGATAGTGAACTCAGGGACCTGTGTCGCATGATCCGGGGTTACAGCCCTGAAAGATGCTTTGTGTTCTTCAACAATACATCAATGGTGGAGGACGCGCTCAGGTTCAAGGCGATATGGGAGGCGGAGAAATAGTACAACAGATAACTCCACTGGGCGCACTCGAAGACTTGAGCCAGGCGCTCATCACAGATCCCATTATCTCGGGTGGCCACCCGCAACAATCTAGTCGTCCCATGGTGTCCTGCCATGAAGACTTTGCGCACGGACGGCTCAGAAGTTTAACCCACGGCTGTTTCATCCAACACTTTTCTTCTATGGGCTGCGAGCAGGTCGCCCTGTGAAAGATATCCTGTAACTTTGCCGTCGCCGTCGGTCACGGCGGCGAACGCGGCGTTGGCGAGCACCATTGCCACAAAGGCCTCGTATGCGTAGCTGTCGGCCCTAACCTCGACGGGGATGGGTTGAGTTATTTTCTTTACGGTGAGCTCCGGGTCGCCTTCGGCGGCGGCCTGCCAAACCTGGTCTCGGGAAATGTAACCCAACGGTTTTCCGCCGGATGTAACGATCAGCCTCTTGAACTTCCAGTATCTGCTTGCCGGGGAGGACCACTCCCTGTAGACGCCTATAACCTGTCTGTCAGCGTCAGCGCACATCGGAGGCGACGACATTATCTGAGACACTTTAATCTGCCTTAGAGGATTGTATTCGTACACGTGTCTGACGTGCAGTCCGCGCCTAGCCAGCTTCTCAGTCATCAGCGACTCCTTTAGAATATATTCGCTCACCAGCTCCGCTACCACCACTGTGATAATCACCGGGAGAACCCCGTTGTAGTCGTGGGTTACCTCCAAAGTGAAGACCACTGACGTGAACGGGGCGCGGGCCGCCGACCCGAAAACCGCTCCCATCGCTGCAAGCGCGAAAACCTCGGGTACAGGGCTTCCCGGTAAAACTGCCCCTACGCCCTGTCCGTAGATGAAGCCCAGCGCTGCGCCGATCATAAAGAAGGGTGCGAGCGTGCCTCCCGAAGTCTGTGAACCCATCGAAAACAGCCACGCCACAGACTTCGCTATCAAAATCATCAGCACAAGGTCGAGCAGAAGCCTTCCTGACAGTATGTCCGTTATAATGTTGTATCCCACCCCAAGTATCTGGGGCACGGCGAGCCCCACGGCGCCCACGGCCAACCCGCCTAGCGCGGGAAGCCAGGGCTGCCCAAACGGCAGCCTTCTGAACAGGTCCTCCGAGCGGTAAAGCCCCTTTGAAAGGATTGTTCCCACCAAGCCGCATACAGCTCCAAGCAACGCGAAAACAGGGAGCAAGCCTATTCCGCCGAAGCCGTACGCCGGCGTTTCGAAAAGCGGTTTAGGTGTGATCAGATAGATGTGCATCCATCCACCTATGGCTGACGCTATCCCAACAGGTATCAGGGAACGCACTCTGAACTCGAAGAGCAATAGCTCAATCGAGAGTAGAACAGCCGAGATTGGTGTGCCGAACACCGCTGCCATACCGGCTGAAGCGCCGGCCGCAAGAAGCACTCTGCGCTCGGAGCCTGTGACGGGTATGATCTGTCCCAGAAACGATCCGAACGCGCCGCCGCTTTGAATGATCGGCCCCTCCGCCCCGAAAGGCTGTCCGCTTCCAATTGTAACCGCAGCGGAAACCGCCTTAAGGACGCCAACCTTTGGCTCTATTTTACTACGCGAGAGCAGCACGGCCTCCATCGACTCCGGGATTCCGTGCCCTATTATCCTCGTGGAGCCATACTTTATCATGAGTCCGGCCAGGAGCCCTCCGAACGCCGGGACCAGTATCTCCAGGAGGCCAAGCCTGTTTCTGTCAGGGGAGATGAAGGAGTCGCTGAGTCTGCCGTAGAAGAGCAGGTTGGTTATGAGCCCGATAAGATGGTAGAGGGCGTACGCCATGAATCCTGCTGCCACACCCACTATAACCGAAAGCCCTGTCAGCAGGAGAAGCCTCTCCCTTAAAGCGTGAGCCGAATGCTCCGCGGAACTTTGACCCAATTCGCACAGACACCGGGAAACTGCTTCGCACAGGCGGAATGGGATTTAAGACTGCCCTCAGCGAAACTTAGGGTACGCTTGTGACGTACATGATTTCCGGATCAAAGTGTATTTCAGTGGGCGGGCGCATCTAGGTGGGTCACATGTCTAGCCTTCGACGACGAGCTGTTAACTGAGAGTAATGGGAGCGCGTCACATATTTCGGCTGCTTCCCCGGTCGCCCGCTGGTCTCGGGCTTAAATACTTGTGGAAAACACAGACATTATGCGCATAGCCTTCGCCTCCTTGAAAACGAGTTCTCCTAACATGTGGCTCGTCACAGAGAACGGAGCTTACATGGTTGCGGACGTCTGCCGTTCGATTGGCCTCGAAGCCTCTCCTGCCTCTTTTACTGATCCCGCCACCTTTTTCCAGGAAGGATTACACAGGAAGCTCGCTTCGGTGAGCCCTGAATCAACAGGAGTCGAGCCTACAAGCCTAAGCACCCTCAGACTTCTGCCCCCGGTGTCGAAGTCTTCGAAAATAATGTGCGCGGCCGTCAACTACAGGCTGCACGCGGCGGAAACCAAGGGAAAGATTCCGAGCGCGCCCTACTTCTTCCTTAAACCCAGCTCCGCGCTGACAGGCCCATACGACGACCTAGTCAAGGCTAAGGTTTCATCCAAGATGGACTATGAAATAGAGTTGGTTGCCATTATCGGAGAAAGAGCCAAGTACGTGGACCCTGCTCGCGCGATCGAACATGTCGGAGCGTACATGGTTGGAAACGATGTTAGCTACCGTGATTTCCAGTTCAGCGAGTCTCATCCTGATTTGCTCGCCCACGGCAAAGACTGGGTGCTGGGTAAAGGGATGGATACCAGTTTCCCAACCGGTCCATTCGCGGTCACAGTCGACGAAATAGGCCACGGCCCCTTTGACCTTGAATGCAGAGTCAACGGGACAAGGGTGCAGCACAGTTCAACAGGGGACATGATATACGACGTGTCCAAGCTGGTGGCAAGAGCGTGCACCGGAGTCACCCTGCATCCGGGAGACGTGATAAGTACGGGCACGCCGTCAGGAGTCGCCCTGGGAGGAGGGTTCAGGTTTCTTGAACCCGGAGACGTAGTAGAAGGCTCCATCTCAAAGATTGGTTCAATCAGAAACAGAGTCGTAGAAGACACAGGTCTTCCAGTCACATCGTGAATTTTGCCTTAGAAGTCTCTCACAGCTACAGATCTCATTCGAATTCAGTTAACGTTTCTCCTGTACCCATCGGTCGAATGCGGTTCGGTATTCAGTCAGAGACATTCAAACCTGTCGCTTTTGCTATCTCTTCCGCGACCCGTTGCTTGTCGTCTACGTCCACGACGAGCGCGCTGTAGGCTTCGCCTGCCAGTTCCACGGTTACACATGATTCGGGGTGATGCATGGCGAAAAACACTTTTTTACCGTCTACAAGAAATATGCCTTCGGTAACGACTCCGGGCAGCCGTGCTCCAACCAGTTTGAGTCCCTCAACCCATTTGTGCGGGGAGGTGCTCACCGATGTTATGTGTTCAACTGGAAACTCCATTCTTCTTTTGAATGCTTCCAGTGTCTCAAGCCCGTGGAAAACTATGATAAGTTTGCCGTCTTCCAAGCGAACTTCATGCGGCAACTCTCAATCCCCCAATGGACTGAGCACCCGATTAAATGTTCTACTTTGAAAGCTCACACAAATTGCCGTTAGTTTTGTTCGATATCCATAAAAGTATGGGGAGGCGCTATGAGGTGTGATCAAGTTATCTGGCCGTCTCCTGTATGCGGTGGTTGCATGTTTAACGGTTATCCTTGTAGCCTCCGGTTCGGTGTACGCTCATGAAACATCGTACGCCTACTATCATGTGAACGTACAAAGCCAGGCAAACTCGCATTCCTTTTCCTTCGCAGTTAACGAAACCCTTTCTCCTGCACCGGAAAAAGGCATGAGCGTACTGGGGGTAGCCCTTACCTCAGACTCGTTCAACGACACTTACTCAACGCTGGTTAACTCATCTCTAACACTCCTGCCCTATATTCCCACCCTGCCAAACGATACGCTGACGTACAGCTATGGGGGATACATGGTCCACTTGCTTCTTAAACAGGAGACCTCATCGCAGGTTGTTCTCTCCGGGTCCACCCTGACCGCGGACACCTACCTCGTTAACGGCTCAGTTTACGCTCAGAACTCCACAGCGCAGGCAGTCTTCGCCGTTTCGGGCACACTCGAGAAGCTTGCAAGCGGTCTGCTTTACTCGATCAAAGCGACTCTGGCAGCGCGAAGCCCGGCCGGCCTTATATCGTACGGGGTTACAGTGCAACTCGAGTCAACCAACCTGCCGCTCACATCTCCCAGCGACCCGCCTACGAGTAACATTCCTACGATAGCCGGAGCCACCGTAGTTTCGGTTGCAGCAATCCTGCTAGCAGCCTTCGGACTAAAGTTCAGGCACCGGGCAAGCGTCGCGGCAACACCCACACCTTACCAAGCGGATTGAAAGGCATCTTGTTCATCCTGTTCATGATGCATGCATACAATACTAATGTATGCCACTGATCAAATCCGAACTCCACTGGGTTCAGGCGTAATGAGAAGTGGAAGTGTTCGCTTTTAGGCGACCTTACATAGCTCTGTCATATTGGTTGTCCGCCTGACTTGTTGAGAGAATAATTCTTCTACCGGTCTTATATGCTGTAGTCGCCAAACATCGAGTCCGGCTTGCTTTTCCGCTTTGCTGATGTTTATATTGGTTCCTCAGCTTTAGTTGGTTGCGATAAAAAGTTGAATAACAGTAAAAGTTCTCTGTTGACGGTGCCCGTGTTTGTTGTTTTGCTGTTCCTGTTTGTACAGTTTCTTACAGGCATGTGGGTAAATCTCTACACGGTGTTTCCGTCCTACCCGTTGAATCAGGGTTTCGGATTCATGGGAGAGATGATGACCCTTATGCACGATGGAGGATTCCTGCTGATGGGGCACATGATGTTCGGTTTCCTGATAGAAGCGTTGTCAGTTGTAGTTCTTGTAGCTTCATTTATTTGGGGCAGGCTGGGTGTCGCACTGATGAGTGTCCTAGGGTTTGCATCTGTTTCGCTCGCCGGGCTCGGCGGACTCCTGTTCATGTTTTCCGGATTCGCGAGCAGTTTCGACTCCTATATCATGGCATTGGGCTTCGTGCTCGCTTTCACTTTTTACTCAGCCATGCTGTATCTTTCAAAGTGATCTATGCGCGTTCGATGGGTCGAACGTGGAGGTGGAGCGTCCTCATCCCGTGACCTCGTTGCCTTAAGGTCGACGACGTCATGAATGGTTTTTGTATCTGTCAACCGAAACGTAGATAAGCGGTGGTTCGGCGTATTTCTGGGTTATGGAGCTTCCTAGCGTGGTTGTTAAAAGAGATGGCGGGAAGCAAGCGTTCGACGAGCTCAGAATTCGTACAGCTATTTCGAAGGCGTTTGACGCGGTCGGCCTGCGCGATGAAAAACTCATTGATGGCGTGTATGCCAGGGTGCTTGACGGCTTGTCCACGCGTTTTGGCAAGGATGGTAAACCGCACGTAGAGGATATTCAGGATCTGGTGGAAAGGACGCTTGTAGAGTTCAACCTTTATGAAGTCGCCAAAGCGTACGTGGTGTACAGAAAGGAGCATGAAAAAGTAAGAGAAGAAAAGAAACGCATACTTGGTGCCGAGCTCGACGAAGTTGACAAGTCTCTTTCTGTAAACGCCATTCACCTGCTCGCGTCAAGGTACCTTCTCAGAGACGCTTCAGGCAAACTCATCGAGAAACCCAGGCAGATGTTTCAAAGAGTAGCCGCGCTCGTGGCTGTTATAGACCTTGTGTACGACCCAGACGTCTATGAGCCCGCGGGTAGGCCGGGTTCAATGAGTGGCGTTGATCCTGGTTTTACTGATGAGTCGCACGTGGAACTGGCATTCGAGGTCGGCGGCGAACGGTACACTCTTGGTTCAGAGCACTTCGAGCGTCTGAGACGCCTCTACGCTGAACAGGCGGGTGCCGGCCGGATGAAGCTCGACTGGAACGGATTTCTAAACTGGGCTGACCGGGAGGGCATGAAGAAGTATTCTAACAGGTTCAGAGAATACTATGAAATCATGGCCAAAAGGGTTTTCATTCCGAACAGTCCAACGCTTTTTAACGCCGGCACAAAGCTCGGCCAGCTTAGCGCCTGCTTTGTGCTACCTGTAGAAGATAGTTTGGAGTCGATTATGGATGCGGCCAAGAAGGCGGCTTTGGTCTTCAAATCCGGAGGCGGGGTCGGCATTAACTATACGCCTGTTAGACCCGAAGGTGATAGGGTTTCTTCAACTGGCGGCGTGGCTTCCGGGCCTGTTTCGTTTATGCGTATAATAGACACACTTACGGATGTCGTGAAGCAGGGTGGGAAGAGAAGGGGCGCCAACATGGGGATACTTGAAGTATCGCACCCGGACATCGAGAAGTTCGTGCTGGTGAAAAATGTGCCGGGCTTCCTCGAGAACTTTAACCTTTCGGTGCTTGTCACCCCCGAGTTCTGGGAGCACTATAAGGCGGGCAAGCCTTGGCCTCTCGTTAACCCCAGGGATGGTTCTCTGTGGGGGGAAGTAGCACCCGCCAAATTGTTCATGGATATTGCGAGAAGCGCCTGGAAGAGCGGTGACCCAGGCCTTGTGTTCTTCGATAACATTAACCGGGACAACCCACTGCTTGAGTCGCTCGGACCGATCAGAAGTACCAATCCCTGTGGCGAAGAGCCACTTTACCCGTACGAGTCCTGTAACCTTGGTTCGATTAACCTTTACGCCTTCGTAAGGAGAGACGAAAACGGACCAGTGTTCGACTGGGAGGAGGTTAAGCGGGTTGTATCCCTGGCTACGAGGTTTCTGGATGCGGTGATAGATGTGAACAAGTATCCTCTCCCGGAAATCGAGGAGGTGACCAAGAAGACGAGGCGTGTGGGCCTGGGTATTATGGGCCTCGCCGATACACTCTACGCTCTTGGGATCCCCTACAACTCCGAGGAGGGGTTCGAGTTTATGAGTAAAGTGACTGAATACATATCCTACTATTCGTTAATCGAATCCACGAACCTCGCAAAGGAAAGAGGATGTTTCCCTCTTTTCGCTTCCTCCAGCTATGCGCGCGGCGAATTACCATTTGAGGGCTACCGTCACAGGGAGTGGTGGACTCTAGACTGGACCAAAGTATCGGAGCTTGTCAGGTTAGGTGTGCGCAACTCACACACGATGAGCGTGGCACCCACTGGAAGCATTTCAATGCTAGCAGATGTTTCTTCTGGGCTTGAGCCACAGTACGCTATCGTGTTCGAGAAGAACGCAACGGTCGGCAAGTTCTACTATGTTGACCCAGAGTTCGATCTACAGGTTGTGACACGAGGGTTGAACAGGGATAAGCTGCTTGAGGCTGTGGCGGCAAACGGCGGCTCGCTCCAGGCTCTAAACGGTGTGCCCGATGACATGAAGAAGGTGTTCCTCACGGCATACGACGTGCCATGGTGGGATCATGTCAGAGCCCAGTTCGAAGTGCAGAAGTGGGTGAGCGCCGCGGTTAGTAAAACGATCAACATGCCAGCTTGGGTTGAAGCTGAAGACATAGGGAGCGCATATTTGTTCGCACATAGGTTGGGTTTGAAGGGTGTAACGGTGTACAGGGACACGTCCAAGGGTTCCCAAGTTTTGGCTACTCCCACCCGTAGAATGGGCGGCTACCCTCCGCAGCCAGAGAACAACACCCTGCGCATGATGAGTGAGCTGGAAGTAAGCAGCATATCAGGCCCCAGGCCGAAGGCGACCCCGGTTAAGCGGATGCTCGAGCTCGCTGTAACGTCCGAGGAGCGCATTGAGTACGCTCGGTGCCCGGTGTGCGGTAGCGCGAACCTGGCCAACCAAGAGGGGTGTGTCAAATGTCTGGACTGCGGCTGGTCAAACTGCATACTGGCATAGCAAAACTGCGCCTTCCCCCCCCTTCCCGGCCGCTTTGAGACGGTTAGGAATCCTGCCGTCAACCTTGTCCTTGTACAGACAAGTATAGTTTAGGGTACTGGGAGCATGGTTCTGGCTGCTTACCATTTGCTTCTGCTCGGCTGAAACAACATTAAGCCCAGTCATTGAATGCTTTCGAAGACTGGTAAAGCACTGCAGGACCACGCTGAGATTTTCGCCGCTTTAGAGCTTACGGCGGAACCTGAGATGAAAGCTGTTAAAATATTGGCGCCGACGTCGAATAGCTAGCTGGGAAGTT
Organism: Thermoprotei archaeon; assembly: GCA_038883995.1. Lineage (GTDB taxonomy): Archaea > Thermoproteota > Thermoprotei_A > Marsarchaeales > Marsarchaeaceae > JAMDBQ01. The sequence continues at coordinate 15,173 of JAVZLA010000022.1, forward strand.
TTTCGATACCAGACTAAAGCCTGAACAGCCCTATGAGCCTCTGACCGATTCCAGCATCAGCCACCTCGCTCAGTATTTCACTTTTGAGTTGCGCGCGCGGATAATCAAACCTGCGGAACGCCAGTTCTCCAGTCCTTGTATCCAAGACCATGTAGGAGGGTCTCGGATCATCGTCTCTTGGCTGACCAGACGAACCGGGGTTAACAATCCTGAACCCACTGTAACTTGTGGTGAACGCGTAATGGGTGTGGCCAAGAAGCACCAAGCGCTCTTCGAGTGGGACACCGGAGACGTTTTCAAAAACTTCTTTCCTGTTTATGAGCCAAGGGTAAAGGTAACCGTACAGAGGGTCGGATGGAGACCCATGGAAGGCCGCCGCCTTCAAGTTGTCGAATTCAAAGTGTCCCTCGCTTGGCGCCTGTGCGAGAAAGGCGAGGTCGTTTTTGGACAGCTTTTTAAGAGTGATTTGCTCCCGCGTGTACACGCTCAGGTCATGGTTCTCCGAGGCGCAGTTACAGTCCACGCCGTGCGCGGCCGCATAATCGTGGTTTCCCGCCACCCGACGGGGGCTCAGTGAGCGTAAGAGGTCAACTGTTTCAGCCGGCCTTGTACCATAGTCCACTGCGTCGCCGAGGAAAACCATTTCATCGTAGCTTTCTTGTTCTGCCAATTTGCTAAGGGAATGAATGTTCGCGTGGACGTCGCTGAAAAGCAAAACTCTCAATTTCGAATCCAGTTGCGGTTTATGGTGACCTGAAGTTAGGTTTTTCTACCAAGCGTATCTCGAGCGGAGCAGCCGGTTCACCGTTGTTCGACCGCGTTGGAAGTAGAGGGGATTCTCTCCTTCTTCGAGTTAGGATAATAAATTGTATGGTTGGACCAATATGCCGCGGGGTCGGCGCCCACGTTGGCTGAGTCAGCGGCCTCGCGACCGTGCTCGCGGTTTCAGCTGTCGCGTCCGATGTTACTAGGTATGGTTCATCGGCGTGTTCGGAAACACTAATATGTGCATGTTCCGAGGCTAGGGAGTGAGTCTTGAATCTCTTTTCAACCCCGAAAGCATAGCGGTCGTGGGGGCGGCGCGGGAAAGAACTAAAGTCGGCAACATTGTTTTGAGAAATCTGTCCGGTAGCTTTGACGGCAGGCTTTACGCGGTTAACCCAGCGGCCGATTCCGTTGAAGGCTTCCACTCCTATAAGTCTCTGACGGATATTCCCTCGGGAGTCGACTTGGCTGTGGTCGCCGTGCCGCGTGCGGTCGTGCCACAGGTGGCGGACGACGCTGCCCGCGCGGGCGTGCGGTCCGCCATAGTTATAACCAGCGGGTTCAGGGAGCTCGACGAAGAAGGGGCCAGGCTTGAGGAAGAGCTGCGCGTCCGTGCGGCGAAGGCAGGGTTCCGTGTTCTTGGTCCCAACACTTTGGGTTTGATAACGCCTCGTTTCAATGCGACATTCAGCTATTCTGACGTGAAGCTCGGCGGGCTCGCTCTCGTCACACAGAGCGGAGGAATCGGCGTCTACATGCTCAACTGGGCTCACAGGACGCGCACCGGGTTAAGTCATTTTGTAAGTCTTGGAAACCAGTGTGACATTAAGGAGGCCGAGGTTTACTCCTATCTGTCAAGCGACCCGCAGACGAAGGCGATATTCAGCTACAACGAAGGGGTGGCCGACGGGAAAGCTTTCCTCGAACACGTACCCGAAGTGGCTTCAAAGAAGCCGATCGTTTTCCTGAAGGGGGGTGTGGGCAAGGAGGGAGCCGAAGCCGTCAAAACCCATACGGGTAGCCTCGCAGGATCCGCCGAGCTTTTCAAAGCCGCGGTCGAATCGGTTGGCGGAATATACGTGGAGAACTTGGAGGAGTTCCTGAACATGGCGAAAATAGTTTTGGCTTCTGAAAACCCGAATCCGAACATCCTCGTTGTCACGAACTCCGGCGGCCACGGTGTCTTGGCTGCGGACGAGATTGAAAGACAGAAGCTGAATCTTGTGAAGCTGCCGCAGAAAACGGCGGAGAACCTCAGAAAAGTTCTGCCTACCCAGAGCTCCGCTAAGAACCCGTTGGACCTTTCCGGCGACGCTGACGCCGAACGCTACAGAGCGGCCTTGAAAGAAGTTGCAGGTGTCGACTGTACAAAGATAGTGCTGGTGCAGTCTCTTCCCACCGTAAGCTGTTCCGAGGTCGCCAGAGTGTTGCTCGATTTCAAGAACGCAGGCGTAATCGGCGTGGTCATGGGACTTGACGAAGATGCGGCTGTCAGAACACTTGAGTCGGCAGACATACCCGCATACAGGTTCCCTGAAGACGCTGTCAGAAGCCTGAAAAGCCTTCTGAACAGGCTGCCGCCAACAAAGAAGGTCCAGGCACCCGGTGAACCCAAGTGGTTGCCGAACACGGCTGGAAACAGGTCGCAGCTGGGCGACGCCGACTGCTTCAAAATGTTCGAAGCCTACGGGATTAGGACAGCGAAATGGGGGGTCGCCTCCTCCGTGGAGGAAGCGATGTCGCTTGCGGAAACCATAGGGTTTCCAGTAGTCATGAAGATGTCTGCGGAAGGCCCGGTGCATAAGACGGAGCTTGGCGGCGTCAGAGTTAACGTGGAAAAGGAGGATGTGCCGCGTGTGTTTCAGGAGCTTTCCAGGCTTGCAAGCAGAGTGCTCGTGCAGGAACAGCTTTCAGGCGTCGAAGTTTTCATGGGAGGAGTGGATGACCCGGCGTTCGGAAAAGCCGTGGCTGTGGGGCTGGGCGGCATATACGTTGAAGTGCTCAGGAGTGTGAGCTATGGCCTGTGTCCCGTGGGCGAAGACGAAGCCAGAAGAATGATCGCTGCAAGCAGAGTTCAGGAGCTGCTTACGGCGAGGAACAGAAAGTACAACGTTGACGCGGTGGTTGACGATCTGGTCAAGCTGTCGAAACTCATGGTCGACTTGGACGTCAAGCAGTTGGACGTCAACCCGCTCATGGTCACACAGAGCGGCGCATATGCAGTCGATATCCGTGCAGTCATAGGACACCGACCATAGCGGCTGCTGCGGCATGTATTCCTGCACCGAGACCGATCAGTAGCGAAGTCGACTGGTTCAAATCTTTTGAAAGGGTTCTCGTCTGGAGGATAAGTAGTAATCGTCCGCGCCCATCTTATTGCAGGCTAACCTGACAGCGCTTACCTGTAATGCTTTTTGGCGTTTCCAGCACGGCGAGTGTATCCGCCTGAGGCTTCCGTGCACTTGAGCCAGAATGCCACCTTTGATGCGTAATCGGCTTAAAGGGCTCGAGCGTAAGCGAACCGTTCGGGGAGCGCTTATAGGCTGGAATGAATTTTGGTGATACCCTTGAAGAAGTCGGAGTCGATGGTTCTAGAGCAACTGCACACTGAGCACGCCGTCAGGGTGAGTGGGCTAAAGAAGCTTTATGGTTCGCTTACAGCGGTGGACGGTATTAGTTTCGAGGTTTCGCAGGGAGAGGTGTTCAGCCTTCTCGGCCCAAACGGAGCCGGTAAAACCACTACCGTCGAGATACTTGAAGGTTTGAGGAAGGCGGACGGGGGCGAAGTCTTAGTTCTCGGACTAGACCCATGGCGTCAGGGTAGGGAGCTGCATTCGGAAATCGGGGTGATACCACAGGGATTCCGGTTCTTTGATAAGTCCACGCCGGTGGAAGCCGTGGAATACTATGCCAAACTGTTCGGCAGGAAAATCGAACCGGAAGGAATACTTGAAATGGTGGAGCTTTCCGACGCCTCTAACATATACTACGAGGATCTTTCTGGAGGCCAGAAGCAGAAAGTGGGTTTGGCTCTTGCTCTTGTAAACGACCCCAAAATTCTTTTCCTGGATGAGCCAACAACGGGCTTGGACCCTTATGCTCGCAGAGCGGTCTGGGAAGTTATAAGGAATCTCAGAAGCCGAGGAAAAACAGTGTTCCTTACAACGCATTACTTGGAGGAGGCGGAGACCTTGGCTGACCGGGTTGCAATAATGAACAAGGGCAAGATTGTTGCCATGGGAACTCCCAGCGAGCTTATTTCAAAGTTTGGTTCAGGGCAGCGTCTAACGATCAGGGCCAGCGAAGATGTCGCGGCCAGTCTTAGAGCCATGTCGGGCCTAGATGTACAGTCGTCCAACGGTCTCATAGAGGTCAAGCTAAGAGACTGGGATGACGTGTTCAAAGTGGTTTCCAGCATTCGAGCCTCAAACATTCAGTTCGAAGAACTGGACATTAAAAAAGACAGTTTGGAAGACGTCTTCATAAGGCTGGTTGGCAAAATGCGGGAGGGGGAGATCAGTTGAAGCTTTCAAGAATTCTCGCAGACTTCACCGTTTTCAGAAGGGAATACCTGCGAAACAGAGTTGGACTGTTCTTCGCCCTAATCTTTCCGATAATACTGATTCTGCTCTTCGGAGCAATCTTTTCAACTTCGGGCGGTGGCGCTGTACCTCTCCACGTTCAGGACTTGGATAGCGGCCCACTTGGACCCGCCTTTGTTCAGGCCCTGAACAAAACAGGCGCAGTTAACGTGGTAGAGGTTAGCTCCTCCGCTAACATGTCTCAGTACATGCTGAGTCACTCCTATTCGGAGGGCCTCGTCATTCCAAGCGGCTTTTCCACATCGATTGAAGATGGAAGGCCAGTGAACGTCACCTTATACACGGATCCAGCCGATTCGTCCACCGGAATCGTGGTAGGCGTCGTCCAGGGAGTAGTGAGCCAGTTTAACCTGCGCATCGCCAGAGTGTCTCCGTCGATTGGATACGAGGACAGACCCGTCAACTCGCAGGCTCCAAAATACATAGATTTCCTTGTACCCGGACTGATAGGGTTCTCGATTCTAACGAGCCCAATGTTCAGCTTAGTTAACATATCCGCCGAATACAAGAAGTCCAAATTTTTCAAACAGTTGTCTCTTACACCGTTAACCAAGGGCGAGTGGCTGACTTCGAAAATCCTCTGGTATGTTTCCCTATCAGCCTTATCCTTTGTCCTGATGGTGTTATTCGGCGTCGGGGTCTTTGGCGCAGACGTCCGCCTTTCTCTTCTCATTGTCCCCGCAATCGTTCTTGGCCCGCTTCTGTTCGTGTCGCTTGGCATGCTCGTAGGCACAGTTACGAAAACCCAGGAGTCAGCGGGCGTGGTGGGGAACATCATAACTTTTCCAATGATGTTTCTTTCGGGGACATTTTTCCCTCTGAGCATCATGCCTACATATCTCCAAGACTTGGCCCACGTCTTCCCATTGTTCTACGTGGTTCAAGAGCTGAACGACGTCATGGTTTACAACAACCCTACTCAGGCTGTTCAAGACCTGGTTGTGCTATTGGCCCTGAGCGTTGTACTGTTTGTGGCCGCTGTCAGGCTATTCAAGTGGCGAGAAGACTGACAACATACGTACGACGTGATATGAGTGGACCCGAATGGTCCTAGACGGAGCTTTTGGAAGCCTCTGCGCATAAGATGCAATACGCTAAAGTAAACCAGTGTCCCGTCGGAGAGCAGGGAGCCCCGCCTCTTAAATAACCGGCGCCACGTGAACTGGCGTATAAATGGACGCATTGCATAATGTTGTTCGAACTGCAAAAGTAACCTTCCGCTTTCTCTCAAGAAAATTCGTAGCCGGGAAGAATGGTTTGGAACAGTATTCCAGCTTGGCCAAAGCCTCAGCGGAGGTTGATGTTCGAATGGGATCGAACACTGCAAACGTGAACCCGTAAATACGTGGGGAGATTGAAGTTTGAGATTTCTAACTCAGTGGTGTGACGGATTGATGTGAGGTGATAGTCGCGAAGAACATTGTGGAGATCAGGGAGGCTGTTAAATCCTATGGATCTAAGAAGATTGGTCCAATTTCGCTGAGTCTGGCAAGCGGGGAGTCGGTGGGTCTTTTGGGTCCGAACGGTTCCGGGAAAACAACTTGTATCAGAATGATGATGGGCCTTGTGAAGCCCAGCTCAGGTCAGGTGACAGTCATGGGTGGGGACCCAATCCGCAATCATAAAGGTGCTCTGGCTCATGTGGGGTATTCGCCTGAACTTCCCAACCTTCCTACTTTCATGACAGCGTATTCGCTCCTGTCGTTTACAGCATCTCTACTCGGGATCAGAGAACCCCATGGCCAGGTGATGGACGTGCTCGACAGAGTTGGGCTGACCGCGTACGCCCACTTCAAAATCGGCAAAATGAGTAAGGGGATGATTCAAAGGCTCAGTGTGGCCCAGGCTCTGATCGGCGAGCCCAAGTTGCTTATCCTCGACGAGCCGATGATTGGAGTAGACCCCGCCGGAGCAGCCCACTTTAGAGAAATGTTCCGGGAGTTCACTTCTCGCGGCGGAACCATACTCCTTTCATCGCACACGATGAGTGAAGTCGAATCCCTTTGCAGTAGGGTGGTAATGTTGCATCGCGGCAAATATGTTTTCGGCGGCTCCGTTGACGAAGCTTTGGAGAGCTACGTGAAATCGAGAACACTTTGGGTGGAAGCATCAGGCCTTACAGGAGAAATCCTGAACGAAGTATCCAAGCTCGCAGGCGTCTTTTCGCTTGAAAAGACAGCGAACGGCTTTCAGGCGTCGGTCACGGTTTCACCAGACCCCAGACCGCTGATAGCAGACACCCTTGTCCGTTCGGGCTGCAAACTATACTCTATGGCATATGAGTCGAACCTTCTCGAAAAGGTGTACATTAACGCTCTTGCGGAGGCCGATCGTAATGGTTGACGCAGTCTCCTCGGTAGCCTTGTACGAGGTACGCCGCTCGGTGGCGAGACGTAAGGTGATTGTCCTCGTCGCGTTCACGATCCTGATAGACACGCTACCGTATGTTGCGCTCGCATCCACGGGTTCATCAATCATTCCTGTAGCAGATTACCCGTATCTTTGGGTTGCCGGCGTCTTCGCTCCCCAATCGCTTTTCATACCCTTCATAAGCATACTTATAGCCGGAGGAACGATGTC
>JAVZLA010000023.1:0-21864 GCA_038883995.1 Thermoprotei archaeon
GCCAAAGCGAACCTCATCCCTTTGGTTCGTGACACCGCTTTCCAGGTGCACTCGAAGGCGGCTTCAGTCGGAAACCGAGCCGAATCTCACTACAAAACGACTATACGAATACAAAAAATTTAGGATGAGTTGGCTGGTTGTTCGAGCGGAAGCATCGGCAGAGACTCTTCGGAGTAGCCTTCTTGGCGCATGCCGTATCTTTCCATCGCCAGTGAGCGCCGAACCCATCTCGGATAACCTTCATAGGGCAGCTTCTTGCCTTTCAGCGCAGTCAGCCCAAGGTTAACGATGAACGCTATCGCAGCGAATCCGGCGATCCAGCCTCCTAGCGCAGCAAACTGATAGTATATCTGGTAAACGATTGGCCACGCCACCTCCCTTCTTATCGCCCCAAAGAATCCGGCGTTGTTGAAAGCCATTATCAGCATACCCATGCCTATGTTCCATCCCCAGAAGTGTATCTGTGCAAGACGATTGCTATACCAGGCCCGATTCAATATGGAAGGTAGAACCACATATAGCACGCCGAAGAAGCCTCCTACGGTAAACGCGGCCATCATTATGTGAATGTGGGAAGGAATCCAGAGAGTGTTGTGTACAGTTGGGTCAGTCGCGGGGGACGGCTGTACGGGTTCAGCGTGTATGCCACCGATTATGTTCCACACTATGCTTGCATAAATGAACATAAGAGGCACATCCCATTTGAGTCTCCGCGGATCGCCCAACGTTATCAGCTCGATTAACCATATCGCAGCGAAAGGTATAGCAATTATAGCGGTCGACGTCTGCGCGAACACGTCTCTTAGTATAAGCGGCACAGGGTCTGTGGCTATGTGGTGAACGTACACAGACATTCCCAAGACGAAAAGCACGGGAACCATCCATCTGAAAAGCCTGTAACTGAACAACGGTCTTCTGGCGTAAACTGGGAGTATCACTGAAACAGCACCCATCAAGGCGTAAGGACCAAAGTACACCAACGGGTGGTCGGCGTACCAGAACAAGGCCTTCCAGACTTCTGCGTTTGGTATACCGCTAAGGTATATGCCGATCTGACCTATAGGAGAGACGAGAGACCATATGACAGCCGCAAACACGGAGATGTTTCCAAGCGCCATCTGGATCATGTCCATAACAAGCAACGCCACACCCAAAGGCATCAGTCTCCCGTGACTTCTCCAGTTGAACGACGTGGCTATTATGCTGGTCATAACCATCCACTCGCCCACTATCATCGCGGCGTAGCCTACGAACCAGTTGGTCGCAGGCATCAACGGGTTCTGGAAAACGAACAAGTACTGGTTCTGGTAGCCGCCCAGAAGCATCATGAGTATGCCTGTGCTTGCAGTCCAGAGTCCAAGGTTGGCCAGCTTCGGATACTTCACTACTCTGGTTCCAGTAAGCAGAGGAACAAAGTAGAATCCTAGGCCGAACGATATGTCGAAGACTACACCGAATATCATCGCCATGACGTGGTCGGTCATATCCTGGAAATAGAAGACTGGGGGCACAACATACGGGATTCCCGTGTTCGTTATACCGGATTGCGCCCTGAGCATCAGGGCGAAAGCCCCACCCACCATCAGCATGAACAACGCAACCAGAAAATGCTTCATCGCTATGCCTTGGTAGCTTTTAGAGTAAATCAGTTTTAGCCAAAGAGGTTTACGAGACTCCTCTTCCCTTATCTTCTCGTATTCCTGGTTCCACGACTGCATCTCCTCAAGGTCGCGTTGAATCCTCTGCGTCGCCATCGAGGTCGGTAACACACTCGAAAGGACGCTAATAAATATTTCTTGACTCGAGCTTGGGTGCAGGCCCTCGATTATCTTGCGTTGGCGCCTGCAACTAATGTTTTTCGACTATTCAAGTTTAAAGCAGCAGGTGATTAGTACCGTCTGAGCGGTCATATGAGTTAAGTTAGCCCTCCAAAAGAAATATATACATCATTCGATGATTTCCTTACTATGGTTCTGTTCTACGAATCTGAACAAGAGATTTGGTTTTTCACCTTTCTTCTGATAGGTGTGATATACCCGATAGTATACTTCTATCTCATCGTCAAAGCCGACAAGCCTAAGCCTTTGAACACCTCTGAAGTTCTTGAAAGCGAAGAGAAATCTCTGATAAAGGGATCGGACAACTGATTCCACGTTGAGAAGGCTTTTCTGCCGCCCCACCAACATTATTCTGGCGGCCTGAATTGGTGCTGTTCCAGTTCCTCGATCTGATGATATTCTCGGTTACTCTGGCCGGGGTTGGAGCAGGAGTACTTGCCGGCTTCGACCTGGAGGATGTTCAGCGACTCTTCCAGGACGGTGGGGCCGAGGTGGTGCAGCTGTTTGTAATACAGTATTTTTTATACTTGGGAGTACTGGAAGGTGTGGTTGTAAACCCGGTTTTGCTGGTGGCGGTTGTGCTTCCGTCGCCCCTTCTCGTTTCGGCCACGCTGAAAAGAAGGCAGGCAAAGACTTCGGCGTCAGGCTTGTCACGACTGTCTTCCTTTTGATCCAGTTTTTTGTGGTCGTCTTCGTATACGTGGTTGGAAAACTTGCTTGGCCGGCTTCGGTAATCGTGTTCGCTGCGTCGTTAACACTGCTCGCTGTGGCATGCGTTTTCTTGGTTCAAGAGATAAAGAAGAGATTTGACTGACTAGAATGCGCCCATGTCTTTCAAGAATTTCACAGCGTAAAAAGTGACTGGTACAAGGGAAATCAACCACATCATGTATCCAGTGTAAAGTATCTGTGTCTGAGTGTAGTATGGGTAACCGTTTGGGAAGAAAACGTTTGAACCACCCTCTTCTGTTAGCAGCTCACCCATTGTTCCACTCATAAAGAATATCATGAAAAGAGTCACCGAACGCATGGTTTTACCCATGGCGCCCCAAGCGAACCCAGCGAATACTCCTCCAACTACCATGGAAAATATTTCAGCCGCTGTGAAAGCACCATTAGACAGGCTGATTGAGACCAAGGTTGGAGAATACCAAGCGAGAACAACGATGGCGGGGACAAGCCAAACGTACACTGTTCCGCCAAGTATTTTTGCGCCTCTGTAAAAACCGTATCCTGGACCACGTGTGGTTCCGCCGCCGCTCATAAACCACAGGTACAGGGCAAACCCTAATACTCCTCCTGCGAAGAGTAGCATACTGTCGGAGAAAACCTTGACAACCATGCTGGAAGGTTCCAAACTGATTATAAGCGGGTTGGCTGCGGCTACAGCTATTACTACTCCGATAACAGCTAGTATCTTCTGTTTGCCACTTAATAGTGTCTTTTGTTCGCCATCTGACCCGCTCATGGATTCATTAGCCCCATAAACCGGCGAGTAGACCACCCAACACGACGACTGCCCCGCTTATAGGCACAAGAGACCAAGAGAAATAGTTGATCTCAAGCGAGTATTCCTGACCTAATATGAGGGATATGGCGAATATCCATCCGGCGACACCCAACACGATGATTCCTGCTCCGACTACCCGCCTCGCAAGAGAAACTCCCATTCCGGATTCTACCTGAATCTCTCGATACCAACCTTATATTAATTTCTTTCGTAATCTCCACAGAGGTCTTATAGCCTCTCCTAAAAGGTAAAGGTGTGCCCGCTGCCAATTCACCGGATACTGAGGTGACTGTTCTATACTTTTCGCCTGCTCGACAAAGAGGCCGTGCCGGCCAAGCTAATGGCGCTTCTAGGCTCCAACTGAGAACCTTCTTCCTATAATCCTGGACACATACACCACAGACAAGGCTAAGACCAGCCAAGACGCTGCAAGAACCACGTAGTCAAATGACGGGTCCGCCAGAATGCCCAGAGCGGCTCCTGTATCCGCAGAACCAATAGCGAGGATGGTTGTGATTGACGTTACGGTGCAAGTTGGACACGCAAGTGCTATTGCCGGCACCGATGCGAGTATCCCCGCGCCCTTAGTCTTTGCAGACGACCTTAAGAGGAACATGCCTTTGAAGCCGAGAGCGACGAGAAAAGCGGTCATAGCGGCAACATAAATGTGCTCGGGGACGAGTACAAGGCCGAGGCCCCTCATAATATACAATGTGACCGACGGAACAAACAGGGGGGGAGCTCCCGCTGTGAACACAGCCACTGAAGGCAGTGGAACACCGGGTGGAACCGTGCCCCCCAACGCTATTACACCCACGGCCATAAGAGAGAAGAAAAGATACAGCCAGAGCACAGACCAGAAAACCCTGATGCCTGATTTATCCGACAGGAGGCGCCTTAACCCTAGAGACACAGGGCCTTTTCCATTTGTCACGACCCCGTATAATCCATAGCATAATGCAAGAGTACCCGCCGAGATAAGCAGTAACGAAGATGTTGAAGCCACAAACGCTACTCTTTCAGCCTGTTGGGAAACCGAGTTCACCAGGAACAGCGTCGGATCAGTCCAAAACAGGATGTACTGGCTCGCTATCGCCGCAACTCCGGATGCTACAAATGTGATTGGTAGAACGGGCACGGTTATGCGGGCCCGGCGGACGGACGCCTCTTCCATCTGAAGTGTATCCGAAACCGCTATTTTGTGCAGGTCCATTATCTGAAAGAGTGCTCTCAAACCGACATACCAAGTTGCGGGAGTTGCTACCAGCCACATCAAAAGATACAGCTCCAGTTGCGTCTTCAAGGGTACAATGGGGAGCAGAGGAGTGGGTCGATATGCCACTGCAAGCGGTCCGAGCATGACCGGGATCCATGCCACTGTTTGCAGCGTCACCAATTGACGCGGCTTCGGGTGTAAGCCGTGGGTTAGAGCTGAAGCTGCGAGTCCAGCAGCGTAACCGGTCCATGCTGGGGATCTCAGGGCGAACATGGCTGCCGCAACAATAAGCTGGAAGGCTGCCGACTGCTTGGTCAGAGGTTTCCCAACGGAAATGATAAAACCCAGAACGATTGCGACTGGAATAGCCACTGTGTTAACGTAGGTGGCAGACGCCATATGACTCAGTGCGACGGAAGCGTAGTATCCTGCGGCCGGAACGGCGAGCGCTACGAGACGGTAGTCGTCTGTTAGCAGAGAATAGACCAGTCCGGTAAGCGTGAGGGCTCCAATCAGGGCGAGCGCAGTCAGAGAGCCGCCCGAAGCTGCAAGATACACCGTGAAGGGAATCAGTAGTAAGATAATCCACACGAGACCAGTTTTGTTGCTTCGAAACGGGTCTGCTCCCACAGCCTTCATGGTTATCATTACAGATGAAAGAGCCAGGATTGCCAAAGCCGCCAACAGAAACATCTCATCCAAAGCAGCAAGCAGAGTTCCGACGACGACAAGAATCGCGGCGGCAGGTTCTATTGCCGCAAGCAAACCCTCAAAGAATTCGCACGAACACGATAAGACCGTGCCCACAACCGTTAAAGTCTGAGTAAAAGACGCTGTCCGCCCATCAGACAGCTTTGACTTCACTGCCCTATAAATATCGATGTACCCGGATACGACGAACATAAGCAGAAAGGCTGTTGCAACTGTTAGCGCTATGCTAAGGGGAGTAAAGGCGAGGTCGAAATAGTTGGTTGTTACAGAAAAGAAAGGACCCCACAGGGGGAAAGGCATGGCGCTTTCTGGAACAGGTGGAACAGTACTGAAAACCACGTTCACTCCTGCGGGTAAACGTAGGCTAAACGGTCCTGCAGACGTATATGAAAGGTTGTCGATCAGCAGTGTCTGCTGAAAGTACATGAACAGTATGGAATAAAGCACGCCCCCGACTAACATCAACAGTCTGTGTCTCTTCAAGAAACTCCTCAAGTACGTCGAATAGCCTTTGGGAGGTAGGGCTCTGCCGTTTACGCCGATCGCATGCGATCGGACGTGAGTATTTTGGGAACTGCTTGTGATTTTCGAACTGGAAAGAGGACTGGCCGGACACATTTCGCCGTCGGGTATCCTCCTTTCCAACATCGGACGGATAGAGCTTACGGGTCCTTTTAAGGCACTCTCATCTTATACCTTGGTCGGAGCTGGTTTCCTACCATACCGGTGGAAGAAACTGAGAAGGGCAGATGACCGCACAACTAGGTTTCTCAAAGTCGGTCTGATAGTGCTTGTTATCGCAGTGGCCGGAGTTTACATATATGATTATGCTTTGATACCGCACAGAGCAAACCCAACGGAGGACTCGGTTACAATCAACGTGGCCGACTCAAAATGTCACTCCTCACCGCAGCCGGGAATCCTGTATCTGGTTGTGACGAATCACTCGCCTCAGACTCTGGGTGTTGCAAGTGTCTTAGTGAACGGAGAGTACGTGTCAGTCAGCGTGTCCCTTGAATCGAATAGTACTACAAGCTTTAACGTCACCGTGCCAGCAGGCAGCCCAGTCTCTAATGGACAAACAGTCAAGGTGATACTTTCGGTAAACAACGGGGCGTCGCCTGAGGCTGTGCTGACCTGTAGCTGAGAATGCATCCACCTAGACCAGCTTAAGCAAACCGGAGCGAACCGTCGTGCGAAAGGTTCAGACACCATTCTGTTAAGCCGAGTTCTGAAGGCGACCTACGTGACTGGCGCACACCGGTTTTAAAGCGCCGTCAGGTATACTAATGCCAGTTCCCGGATACTTGTCTAGTTAGCCGCGGCAGCCTGAGGTTTCTTCTTCATCACGAATCCGGCCGCGCAGACTGCGATGCCAACTATCATCAGACCTCCGGCAATCAGATGAGATAGCAGGTATGATGGGAAAATTATCCCCTCTCCGACAAAAAATATTATCAGTCCGACGATGAAAATGAACGAGTTCACGTATCCTAGAAAACCCAAGACATATAAAAATTTTTGCTATCTCGGACTCCAACATTGAACCTTGCCTATGCCATTATGATTGTGCGTTTGCACGCAAAATACTGGGCCGCTGCTTTAAAGAGGTATGCGCTCAACGGACACTTAGAAGTGCGGTAACGCGAATCTAAGGTAGTTTCTAACTCGATAGGCTTTCTGTAAACACCCTGTTTCTTGGTTCACGCTCAAGGATCTCTTTACCGCTCTCCGCAACTCTTCTGAAAGAGTTTGAAGCAACAAACTTCTTGAAATGTTCCAGTGAGCTCCATTCTGAAAGGATCATGTAGGAATTGGGTCTGTCCACGTTTCTATATAGAGTGCCAGAAATGAACCCCTCCTCACGTCCCAGGGAAGATTTGACGGCCCCAAATATTTCTTCGAATTTCTTTTCCTGACCGGGTTTCACGTCATAGTATAGGCCCACGTGAATCATAATAACATCGACTTTTCAGATGCTTATAAAACATGCTTCCTCATTCTAGGAGTTCGACCTTCAGCATTTCAAAGAACTTTTCCAAAGGCGTATCCCGGCCGTATTTGGAAGCAGAACGCAGCACTGTGGTTTGTTCCTCTAAAAGCTTCTTGACGATGGACTTCGTCATGTTGTCCATGATCTCTTGGATCTGAACGTGGCCGGATTCGATCCTGCGAAGCGCTCTGGACAATTCTTCTTTCCTTACGGCTTCGGCATTCACGTAGAGCATCCTTATCAGGTCTTCCACCCATTCTGATTCCTTCTTTGAGAGAAGCTTCCCTAGCGCCTCCTCCACCATCCTTTCCACTGAGCCGGTCTCCGATTTTCTGGCCTCGAAAGCCTCCCTGGACATCGACTTTATGTCTTCTATGGACCTGACAGAAACAAGCGGATTGACGACGGAGTCCTTTGAAACTGGACCATGTGTGGACAGGTCTACGAAGATAAGCGGCCTACGCACAGTGTTAAGAACTTCAGCCCCGATAGGAGGAATCTTGGATGCTGTTGCTGAAAACACCGCGTCTACCTGGCTCAGAAGATTTGTTGTTTCTGCCATTAAAACCGCTTCGGCTCCGGTTTGCGAACTCAGAGTCAATGCCTTCTCATAGGTTCTGTTTGCAACGAAAACCTTGAACCCCTCGGAGCGCAGGATCCTGATCACTTTCGAACCCAGTGAACCCGCGCCAACAACAAGAGCAGTCCTTCCAGAAGTCAACGACTTAACCAAGCTAACAGCAGTAGAAGCAACGGAGACATGGCCGCCGGACATGTGGGTCTTCTCTCTGACACGCTTGCCGACCACTATTGCCGCATGGAAGATGAAGTCGAGATCGGGTGAGAGCAGGTCGAGTTCAGCAGACCTGAAATATGCTGTTTTGACCTGAGAAAGGATCTCCGCTTCCCCTACGACTGCTGAGTCCAGACCGGCCGACACCCTGAACAGGTGGCGCGCAAGGTCTTCACCGGACAGCAAAACCAAGTTATCTGCGGAGTTCAGTCCTGCTAGCCTGATCCAAGTTGACAAAACTGACTCAGGCCGCGCTTCGGGTTCTAAGTCAGCATAAACTTCTATGCGATTGCAGGTTTCCAGAATAACTATTCCCCTGCAACCCGCTGCCCTAAACTCAGATCCAGCCTGACTGAGAGGCATACGCGACAAAATGGAATAGTTTTGGAGTTTAGAAATGTTGACCTGGTTATGGGTAACTAAACAAGCTATGAGACGCTGATCTGAACCAGTTTTCTCTGTTGCTGAATTGTAGCTGGCTTCCAGAGTTTGCATCGAATGAAAATGAGATAGGGTGTATTTCAGCGTTATCTTAGCGTCACAGACGAATCTGCATTGGCCCATATAGCTCGATGGGCTGGATGCTCCCGGAATTCTGGGAGCAATGCGATGCACTGAAATCTGTAGAGAGTTCAGGAAATTGCCGGAATAGTCGTTGAACCCTGTCCAAATCTATCCATCAGATGCCACATGGTCATGAGGCCCGCATTTCTCACAAGCGTATAAGTGTTGAACAGATGGTCCTGTGTCAGTGCATCCATAAAAATGAGTTTAACAAGCTGGATGTGGCTGGGTATTTCTGAGTTCACAGGTATGAACATGAAGTCTACGTTCATTTTGAGGTAGTTTTGTTTGAGTTCCCCTAGGAAAGCCGTTCTCTCGTGTCTGGTCAAATCCTTGAGCTTCGACGCGTGTTCCGGATGCAACGTTATTCCCATGCCGATTGCTATGAAAGAGGAGTTCTCCTTTGGCTTCGACAGTGTGAGTACAGGTCCTTGGGAAGGTGGTGCTGGTGTGATAGTAAGGTTGAAGTAATCTGGGACATTCGGGGTTGTGGAAACCGCGAGTCCGGCATCCTGAAGCCATTGGGTAATGCGTGCCGCCAACTGGTCTGCCATATCCGTCCAGTTTCTATCTCTATCCGAGAATTAAAAGCACTCCGAAATCCTACGCATAACGTGGGCTGCTACCCTGCCATCTTCTCTGAAAGAATCTTTCTTTTCACGTAGAATACCGTGATTCCCAGAATGGCGAAAACCAGCCCCAACTGGTATGGCGCGTTGATTGAGACGTACTGGAAGAGCCATCCGGCAACTATTGGCCCGATCACGTTTGTGCCAGCCACTATGGATTGTACAAGACCCAGTGCGGCACCACGCTCGTCTGTCGCCACAATTTTCGTGATGATCGAGGTTGAGGCCGGCTGACTCAGAGAAATACCTGCCCCTAAGAGCAGCAGAGCAGCCAAAAGGAAGGTTTGTGGTGCCCTGAACGAAAGCATCACAAACGAAGCTGAGAAAACTGCCATACCCCAAACCGCCGTATTCAGGTCTCCTGCAGCGAGGGTTAATCGCCGTATTAAACCTCCCTGGATAACTGCTTCTTCCAATCCTATCAAAAAAAGAACCAACCCAACCTGAAATGCCTGCCAATGGTAGATTCTTTGGCCGTAAAGCGCCAAGGTGACCTGTAGTCCGACGAACGCCATGTTAAGGAGGCCGCCAGAAATGTAAACCGGAGACGCGGCTCTGAAAACTTTGGAAAAAGTAACTTTGGAATTCCTTGCAAGCCTAGCGGGCTCTTTAACAAGAATCCAAAGTAGGATTAGGTTGGCTGCGGACAGAGCTGCCGCTAGAAGAATGGGTGCACGTAAACCTATCAGGCTCAGTGGGGCAGAGATGGCTGGACCTATCACGAATCCAAGGCCGATTGCAGCACCTATAACACCCAGGGAGGCCGTGCGTTCGGATTCCTCCGTCACATCGGAAACATAGGACTGTATCACCGGAATGTTTGCTGCGAACACTCCTGCTATCAGTCTGGCAACGTAGAGTATGACAAGGCTGTTGGCTGCCGCTAAAATCAAATAGGCGGCGACTTCTCCGGCCAAGCCCAAGGATATTATCGGCTTCCTTCCAACCCTGTCGGAGAGGCGGCTGAGGTATGGGGCGGCCAGTAGCTGTGCAGCGGAGTACACTGTTAGAAGTATGGTGATTTCAAAAGGGTCGGCTCCGAATTTTTCAGCGTAAAACGGGGAGACAGGGATTATTATCCCTATCCCCATCAAGTCGATGAAGGCTGTCAGAGCAACTACCAGTACCTGTGTGGGAGGCTTCCTCAACATCTGCAGCCAACGCCTAGAGGTACGTACTTTAGGTTTCCGCGAAGCCCTCCCGTCTGCACTGTTATTTCTTCTTGTGTCGCGGCCGCGGTCTATTTTCGGATTCCAGTTCAGCTATCCGCGAGAGCATGGTGTCTATATCTCGGCTTGTCTCTGCTATTTCCATTTCTATGTCCCGGATTCTGGACGACGCCTCAAGAGCGTAGGAATACTTGTAGTCAAGGGTAATTCGCTGGTGGCACACAGGGCACATGTCATCCGACATAACCAGATCAAAGTATTCTTTCGACGTGCGGTACTCCTCGTTCAGTCTGTTCAACTTGGATTTGGCTGATTTCAGACAGGATTCGAGCCTGTGTCTTTCAGCCTTGGCATCTCCATCTGGACGCATATGCGGTCACCCGCCTGTCCTAGAAGCGAACTTTCCGTGGAAGAGACTCATTTTGACGAACTCCAGGTTTGTGAGCGCGATTTCACATGATAGCCTCACAACGTTGTCAGTGTCTGTTAGCATTGCATGCGCGAGTGTTTCCCTAGCAGACTGGTCGCCTATTACGCCTAGCGCCACCGCGGCTTCGTGTCTCACAATCGCAGCAGAATCCGTCATGACGGCCTTGCACAGGGCTTCTACGGGATCGGAGAAACCCATTTGACCGAGTACGAACGCGGCTTCGTGTCTCACGAGCGGGTCAGCATCTTCTTGCAAGACTCTGGCAACATATTGCACATGTTTTCTCTCACCAAGCACTTCCATCACGCTCAGAGCCCTTACCCTAAGCACAGGGTCCGGACTACTCAGAAACGATATAAAGTAATCAGCATTTTTTGCTTCAAACATTAGCTCCATCTCGTTCAGAACTCTGAGCCTGTTGGATAAGGATTCGCCTTGTACATCTGAAGTTTCCATGGTCAGTTCTGCGCCTGCTTTAGACCGCAAAGTGGACAAGGTTTATAGAAATTACGTGAAGAATTATTTCACGCAACATGTAACTCCCTGTGAGAAGCCCTGATGGAACATGAACTTTTCACCTTATCTTATCGTATGCTCCCTACCATGCGTAGAGCTGAAGCGTTTAAGTAGTCCGGCGCGTCTGCTCGGAGTTTGCAATGGAAATTATAGGAATAATCGGTGGAAGCGGGTTCTATGATCCAAGTATTATGACGGACGTTCAGGAAAAGGTTGTCAACACGCCTTATGGGAGTCCAAGTGACAGTCTCTTCAGGGGAAGATTAGGGAAGGCCGAGGTCGTCTTCTTGCCTCGGCACGGCAGAAAGCATCAGATTCCTCCTCATATGATTAACTCACGCGCCAATCTCTGGGCCATGCGAGAAGAGGGGGTGACTAGAATCATATCTCCAAGCGCGGTAGGAAGCCTCGATGAACAGGTGTCTCCGGGCTCGATAGTGGTGCCCGACCAGTTCATCGACATGACAAAGAAGCGCGTATACTCCTTTTACGACGGCCCAAGAGTAGCGCATGTATCGATGGCCGACCCTTTCTGTCCTGAGCTCAGGAGGTTCCTTGAGAGCTCTGCAGCTGCAGGCTCGCTCAAGTCAAAGTTTTTCGGCGAAGGCGTCTACGTGTGCATAGAGGGGCCGCGCTTCAGTACCAGAGCAGAGTCGAAGCTATGGAGACTGGTCGGCGGAAGGGTTGTAGGAATGACGCTGGTACCCGAAGTGAACTTGGCACGAGAGCTGGGGCTGTGTTACTCTACACTGGCTCTTGTCACAGATTATGACGTTTGGGCGGAGAAGCCCGTTACGGCAAAGGAAGTTGTTGAAACGCAGAGAAGAAACATTGAGAACGCAAGCAAGCTGCTCTATTCCGTTGTACCCTTTGCAGCTGCGCAAAGAGGGTGTTCATGCTCTTCTTCGTTGGAGCAGGCTTTCACCTGACTTGTCTGTCCAAAAAGAGTAGATTCGAAAAAACTTATTAACCGATGGTTAGTAAATATAATTCGGTCCTAATGAGCGAAGGATCTGCCGACATATTTGAAGTACTTGGCAATGAAACCAGAAGAAGAATACTGGAGCTCCTGGCGGAAGAGCCTGCCTATTTGAACGAACTCAGCAGGGAACTCAGAGTGAGCCAGCAGGCTGTTCTAAAACACCTAGAATATTTGCTGGACAGGGGCCTCATTGAACCATGCACCGTAGATTATGATAGTGGAGGCACCCCACCCAAAAAGTACTACAGACTCAGTAAGTCTCTGACATTTCTCGGCGGCCTGACTCCAAGTGTAATGGAGTACGCTATAGCTGAACCGGATATACCTCGAACGAACGGTCCCCTCAAACTTGAGGTAGACCCCGAGCAGCTTCAGGCGAGACTCGAAGACATAATGCGTGGGGATGAGGGAACAAGTCTCCGAGAGTTAAGAGAATTTATACGGGGCCTTGACGAAAAGATGCGGTCAGCAGTAACGGCCTACTCGATTTTGATGGACACCAAGAGGAGGGCCTTGGAATATGGCAGAGACACTCTACGAGGAAAACTGAAGGCTAGGGAGGAGAGGAAAATTCTTTACAGGTTCCTAGCGATGGACGACGAGCAAATGAAGGAATATTTTGAAGGACTTTCAAGAACTCAGAAGGAATGGTTGAACAGGATCTCTGAAACCATTGATTCAATATTCGGATAAACCTCCCTAATACGCTGCAACCGTGACACAAGCACTGTATCGTGGACTGTCACTTCGGCCGCACGTTCAGATAACTCTGAAAGACCAACAAGAAGACAAGAAACGTATCTTGCGACGTCGCCCGGCACGCCCGTCCAAAACCAAGCTTACAAAAACAGCTTCACCCGAGAACATCTTCGGTGGGAGCGCGGTATCGGTATTCAAAAGGCTTCTCAGAAGGTTATTCCATACTCCTTGTATACGCGCATGATCATAAGCGGCGTCACGTTAGCAGCTCCTGGGATCGAATTTATGCGATCGTTTACCAGCTGCCTTAACTTTTCTATGGACTCTGCATAAATGAGCGCCACAATGTCCGCTTCGCCCCCTATCTCATAAACCGCCTCAACGCCCGGAATCCCACAAAGGGTCTCTGAAACTTCTTCTACGCTCGCCTGATGGTCTATGCTTAAGAGCAAAATTGCTCCGGTGCCTTTCCCGGCTTTTACCCTGTCGAGCACCGCTATGTATCCGCGAATGACTCCTTCGTTCTCAAGTTTCAAAATTCTGTTGAAAACCGTTGAAGAACTGGCCCCTACTTTCTTCCCTATTTCAGAATATGTGGCCTCAGCATTCGTGCTCAGAATATCCAGTATTGCACCGTCAAGCGCTTTGGCTTCTTCTTTTTTCCTCCTTGTCATTTGGTTAGAACCTTCGCGGGGTCAGAACTAAGTGGCCCACCATTTTAAAAGCTCGCTGACGCCTAGTATTCGGTCATCACAGAACGCCTGCCAGCACGCAGACCGTGTCACGTATACCCGCGTACCCGAACAGAAACTTGCCTAAGCACTCTCTTTTACAGTGGTTGACTTCACTGTCAGCGTCACACCTAGTGCGGCGGCAACGCCTCCGATTATGTTGAGGGCGTAATCCACATGGATCACTCCGGTAGATGAAGGAAGAGCCCATACCGGATGCGGGAAAGAAAAGGCCACTCTGTATACGAGGTCTTTCAGATCCAGCGTGTAAATGGCGCCGAAAACTGCGACGAAAATCCCTACAATGAACATGAATACTCCTACCACGAACATTTCTCTCTCCATGTCCCTTCCCGCTCCAAAGCGCCCAACCGTCTTCCCAGATATAGGACTTTTTTTCCGCATCCAATCTGCCAGAACTTCCTGTAGACGTGAAACACTTAAATCTGCACCGATGAACCTTCCGGTCGTATACATATGACCAGTCGACTGACCTATCTGGCTCTGGCAGTGGCGGTAATAATCGCATCGCTGCTCGTTGCGGGCTACACTGTTAACTCTACGATAATATCGCCTGGGACTAAGGGGGTTGGACTACCGCCGCAAGGAAACCTGACCATCCCCTCTCAAGCTTCGTATGAACTTTACTTCACCGCAGGAAATCATTTCACAGTCAAGTCCTCCATTCCAATCGACGTGTACGCATATGTCTCCAATCCGTCATCCTATAACGGAGAATTCGACCAAGACCACCTGAATGTGACTAGTCTGACCCTGACCATAACAGCGACAGGAGACATC
This sequence comes from Thermoprotei archaeon, assembly GCA_038883995.1. GTDB lineage: Archaea > Thermoproteota > Thermoprotei_A > Marsarchaeales > Marsarchaeaceae > JAMDBQ01. The sequence goes on from JAVZLA010000023.1 coordinate 14,583, forward strand.
TACCTGATTCTCACGAATCCGGGCAGCTCAAATGCGACGGTGACCTATGCATTCTCTTGAACTTCAGGCTCTTTTTCTTGGACTAGCTGCTCGGCGTGGACCCAGTTGGGTCTGACTGCCCAGTATTTCCCCTTGTTTATACGATAGGCCGGACTGAACCTGTAAACCAAAAGCCCCAGAATCGTAATGGAAAGTGGCACAGCAAGGAAGTCCCTTATGATTCCAAGAGGCGAAACAATGGGCAGCGCGTTCGGATGCAGGTAGCCGTAGGAATTCAGTGTAAAAAGTTCTCCGATCAACGCCACGAAAAGAATCGTAATCAGCGGTCTCTGAGCGGCGTGAACTGCCGGACTCCTGTCAATCCAAGGAATGAGCACCAAGATGAGCACAATGCCGCCCATGGTTACAAGGCCCGCGAAAACGTTCTGCACACTACCCGAAAAGAATCCCAGTCTGAGAACTATATCAGTCCACATAAAGTACCAGTCCGGTACAACAGTGCCGCCCAGTGACCCTCCTGTATACGGGTACCCGGCAGATATCGGGTAAATGGCAGAAATAGCTATCAGGACTGCTACGTACAGGAGCGACATCGAAAGCGCGTAAAGCACCAGCCGTGGATACCACTCAACCTTTCTGTTCCTAAGACCCCTCTTGTCTGTGGCCTCAACGGGTCCTGCTACGCCATGAGCCTCAAAAACCAGCCCTATTTTTGCCCCCAGAACCGCTAGGAAAAGTATCGGAAGCAAAACCACGTGAAACGCAAAGAAATTGTTGAGTGTGTTGTCCGGAAAAACAGTCCCCTTCAGAATGTTGGGGATTATCTCGTTAAGCGGTCTAGGGAAATAACTTGCCAACTGCACTCCCACACTGGTTGCCCCATACGAGACAGTGTTCATCGGCAAAAGGTATCCTGTAAAACCATACACAAGCGTCAGAGCACCCAAACCCATTCCAAGAAGCCACATGAACTCCCTGGGCTTCTTGTATACTCCGGTCAGATAGTTCCTCACCAAATGCAGGAACGCTATCATAATCATGGCATAAGCGCCGTAAAGGTGCATTGAAGCAATCAGGGAGCCGTAAGGTATGTTGTGTATTATGTTGTTTACAGACTGCCACGCGACATTATTCGCCCCGTTGGGCAACGTTTCATAGAGCGGAATATAGTTCATCATCAGCATAAAGCCAGTGACGCCCTGAACTAGGAAAGCCACCACCGCCAAGGCTCCCAGCCAATAGTGGGCGTTGTACAACATGAACTCAGGTTGCGGCCTCAGTATAAGCCGCCTTAAACCGCTCCTATCTTCGATCCACTTCCAAATCTTTTCAAACAGGTCAGGAGAGGATTGTTCTGTCATCTTCCAGATACACCCACATTCAGTTGGGTACGGTCGGAGCCTCCGTCAGCGACGCCGTGGAACCGTCTTCCAAAATGAATCCCCCTATGAGGTCGTATATAACGTCGTTTGAGCCGGTGTTGAATCCGAAAACAGTGGGAGGAGCCATTCCAATCGCCCAAATTTCATCGCTTTTGGGCTCGTATTCCAAGATCACTCGTGGAACCGGTCTGGGTGCTGGACCACAGACTACTACCCCGTTCTCCAAGAAATTATAGTGGCTGCCATGGCATGGACAGTGTCCACCTGGAAAAGGCGGATACCCTGAGCATGTTGCAGTGTTGCTGTAATTATAGATGCATCCGAGATGCTGACATATGTTACTGAATGACACTATGTCGCCGTCGGGTCCGACTCCGAAGCTTGCCTTTTGTCCAAGTTTTACCAGAAGACACGGCTGGTTGGTCATCGGATAATGGTATGACATAGGCTTTCCAACGCTGAGGGCTGATGCCGTTGTTAGGAGGATGCGTGGAAACGGTTTGACTGAAGGTGGCTTGGGCAACACGTATCGGCCGAAGCTCAGTCCTCCACCGATGAAGGCGACGGCCGAGCCTACGAGAACTCCTCTTATGAATAGCCTCTTACTCTCATCGACTTTAGGCGCCATTTGGTTTACCCCCATGTTCACTGTACCATGAACTGAACGCCGGTTGGCCAAGAACATACAGGTTGGCCACCATGTCCGCATGACCGACCCCGCAAAGTTCGTAACATCTTATTGCCTCCGTAAAGTTTCCTACCTGAGTGGCTGAAAACCAGAGCATATTCCACTGACCCGGTATGGCGTCTGCCTTAACACGAAACATCGGGATTCCCAGCGAATGGAACACGTCTATGGATGTCACGTTCAATATTATCGTAGTGTTGACGGGAACATATAGGGCGTCAAGAGTTGAGTAACCGTCAGGATAGGTAAAGTTCCACCCCCATTGAAAGGCATGCACGGTTATTTCCATGTGCGGAGTGTTCAGAGGAGGATTATAATAGAATCCTATCACCTGAAAAGACGCGATTGCGGCAATCAACAGTATTGTAGACGTCAATGCGGCCGTCAAGACTGCTCCCCTGTTGGAGTGGCGTTCGTTACGTCCTTCCAGGGGGCCAGGCCTCACCGGCTCCTTCGCTCTATATCTGACTACGTTGTAAACCATCCATCCTATTACAAAGGTTCCGGCGGAGACTCCAAAGATCAAATAGAGGTTATAGAGGGAGTCCCAAGCCGACACAGTGGGAGCAACTAGCCTCTGGACCAACCAGCCCAAGAGAAGGAGGTGACCCATTTTGTGGTCGTCACTCACTGTACGATGCTATAAGACTTTCTCAGTTCACAAACGATGTAAGCGGGTGTAGCGTTGTCTATCATCAGCTATTTTTCAGGGTCATCTTCTTCTAAGCCGAACGTTTTGGGTCTGAATGCTAGAAAGATGGCGACTGCGAGCGTCACAAAGATGAACGGAATGCTATAGATGACTACGGCTGGATGATGAAAGATATATCCGTCGAACACGGCTCCCATAAAACCAAAGAAAAGTATGAATGGAATGGCGAATATCAAGAGACCGAGTGACAGCTTGCGTTTGTCTTCAGGATGCAGTGTCAATCTGTTTCAACCCTCGGACGGTTGCTTATAGAAGTTACGCGCTGACCAAAGTGGCCTACTTTGGCTTTCGTGTTCGACGCGACGAAAGCTCTCCTAGAACTAGACCGGCCAGCAGGAACACGATCACAGCTCCGCTTATCAACTCAGCAGGAACGGCGCTTCTTGGTTTCGCCACAAAACTCGTAGAGGTCTGGTTGGGAGGTGTGGACTGATTAACTGAAGCAGGAGCGGCGTCAGGATACGCCGAATTCCGGGGATAAATGTGAATATTACCACCGATGTTTGCCGGTCCCATGTTTACTGTCTGAGAATCTGCAAGCACGCTATCAGATAACGCGTGAACCACGGGAGCAACTCCACGAGCACCAAGCAACGCAACCAAAACAATGCCTAGCACCGCAAGCTGCTTCCCCAGCGAATTCTTTACTCTATGTTTACCAACCAATTCGACGGTTTGCACTGAACTGAGCAGGAAATAAGTTTTTCCGACCTCGCTTGCAGCAGAAGAATAACATCTAGAAACTGCACAAGTGAAGGAAGATGTGGCTACTGAGCCATAGCCCAGGGATCAATCAAAGCGTAGAAGAAGAGCAGCATCTGGGACGCGACTCCGATTTCGAAAAAAAGTATCTCTGATCGCGCTATCCATATAAGAAATCCAGTTGCTTCAAACAGGTCCAAGACAAGAAGAAAGATAAGATAGCGCCTTAGGTTCTGCTGTTGGAGCAACTCTCTACCCTTTTTGCCGATTACGGCTAGGAAAGGCGCACCCATGGTCGCTGCCCAGGCAACCATAAACGGGCCCTGAAAATACTGGGGCTGCCAGGTTGGGACCAGAGCCATGTTCACGCCCTGCATCAAAAGTAGTCTAGTTTTTTGTGAACCCAGTATGTTTGTCAGAGAAAGCGAGCTGATGATCATTTCAGCCGCCATCGGCAATATGAACCAGTAGGAAGGTATGGCTGATCCGACGGCGGCGATCAGGCTCCTCGACGAGTATCCTGAGGATCCCACCGCCAGAACCGAGCTCATGAATAACTCGTTCAACAGAATTAGCATGGGTATTATTGCTTTAACAGGTAGCGGCTGTCTGTAGAATTCCAAACTGGAGACATCTGCCCGTCTCTTGGGTCCGTTCAACATCATCTTAACCCCTATCCCGACGACAGGCACGAGTCCTCCGGACATGACGGCCATGTTTAACCAGACAGCCAGCTGTGCTCCAAACGAATTCTCGTACACCAGATATATCAGGCCGCCCGCGAACATTGAACCCATCATGCCCAAAGCGAAAGAGTTTACTGCCGAATCCAGCAGGCTCTTTGACATCGAAGAACGCTTTATTATCCACACAGTGAACGCTGCCATAGAAGCAGCCAAAAAAACCGATAAATAGAACTCAGCCATATCTTCCACGCCTACGACTGAGTCGTCTCCGATCCGAACAGTCAGACCGGAAGACGCTTGCCATCGCAGTTTTGCCTAGCTGGAAGTAGTTGTTGACGAGGCCGGGAGAACTGTGATTTGCCCAACCATCCAGAAGTGGTAGATACAGTAATACGTGTACACGCCTGGCACAGTAAGGGTGATCTGGAATGTGGCGCCGTCGACCAAGTTGCCGGAGTTAAAGCTCGCCGCTCCCGCGGGAACGGTCCTGGATGTGACCGTATGGTACTCAGCAGTGTTGTCTTCGTTCTTCCAGAGTATAGTATTGTTCACGCCTATAACCACAGTTATGTTCGCAGGTTCATAGTTCAGCTTAGTGTTGGCTCCCACTCCTTGAGGCATAATGACGACCACGGTGCCTGTGGGAACAGCTGTTGTAGTAGTACCGGAGCTTGGGCTGCTGGGTGGAACATAGCTGACCTGGAGAGGCACCACAAGAGCCGCAGCCACGGCAACGACGATTATGAATCCCACAACGCCTAGAGCGACCAACACCTTTACGTTTGGTTTGTAAACCCCTTCTTGAGCCGTTGACACGCTACCTCCGAGGAGTGGAGGTGAGCACGGTTTTATAAGCACTGTCAAACTGCGGGAAAGGGGTTGATTCCTCAATCCGGTTACAGACAAAAATGTTCCCTAATTTTACCGCTGTCAATGGATCACTGAAACCAATATCCCGGTCATCATCGCGACCAAAATGAGGATCGGGGCAAGGGCCAAAAGCCTCAGCGACGTGGATTCATGTCTAAGGTGCATGAACACCCACGCCATCATTACTCCCTGCGACACGGCGAGTACAGCAATCATCGAGTTAGCGGTAAGCGAACCGAGCCTAGCCGAATTTTCTGACGCTGCTACTTCCGTCAGAGTGGCGACAATAAAGTATATCCATGTTATAAGTGCCGCATATGTGTCCCGCACCCACATCACCTCTAGATCAGGAAGAAGAGCGCGAAGATGAACACCCACACCAAGTCCACGAAAGACCAGTATATGGCGAAGTTCTCTATGCTTGAGTGGTCGCCACTGGAGTAGCCTCCTTTTGCCGCTTTATAGATCAGGTAGGTCATGACTCCTAGGCCGCCTATGACGTGCGCTGCGTGTATTCCTGTTGTAAAGTAGTAAGTGGATCCGAACAGACTGGAATACGGAGTCAAACCGCCTGAAAACAACTTGTACCAGTCGTAGAATTTCAAGCCTATGAAAGTCCATCCCAAAGCATAGGTGACGCCAAGCCAGCCAACCAGCCCAGTTTTGTTGTTCTTCTTGATGGATTCAAGAGCCATGAACATTGTAAGACTGCTCGAAAGCAGTATGATCGTCATCTCCGTGTTCAAGGGTATTCCGAGAACTGCTCCGGAAGGCCAGTGCAGAGAGTTCAGCCTTACATACATGTATGCAGTCAGTATCGAGCCGAAGAGCACAACTTCCGAAAAGAGTAAAGTCCAGATCCCTAGCTTAATCTTGGAGACTCCTTCAAACGGCCACCGTTCGCCTTCTTTTTCGTCAGGCATATGGAAGCGGTTTTTCAGATTATCTGAAGCAAATCCGAGTATCGACCACGCTACCAGAGCAATCCCCAATGCGAAAACTGGAATGGCTTCCGGATAGCCGCTGAGGGCAAGACCAAGCACCGCGACAGACAGAGCCGCGGATAACTGAATGGGCCTGTTGCTGAAGTGCTGTGTTTCCAGCTCTATCGGGGCCTCAGGTTCCACCAGCGCTGGAGAACCTATCTTGTATGAAATATCGCCCAAAGCATATGCAACGGGGGGCTTTGAAGTCCCTTCTGAAACAGAAGCAGCGGCCACCATGCCTCCGTTCATCGAAGGCTCATAGATGGGTGATTCTGACCATTCGGGTGTAGAGCTCCCCCAAGGATTGGAAGGCGCGGGCTTTCCGCGCATCGAACTTAGTATGAAATTAATCACGAGTATAATTTGGACCCCACCAAACAGGTAGGCGCCGACTGTAGCAACCATGTTCGGCAGCGCCCAAGACGCCACGTTGTAAGTGTAAATTCTCCTAGGCATATCAGAAAGAAAGAAGAACGGGAAGTAGAGAACATTGAAGAATATAAAGGAAGTAACGAAGTGTAGCTTACCCAGTGCCTCATTATACATTCTCCCAGTCATCTTCGGGAACCAGTAGTACATTGCCGCGAAAAGTCCGAAGACAGATGCCCCCACCATAACATAGTGGAAGTGGCCCACCACAAAGTAGGTCCCCCTCCAGTAAAGGTCAAGGGGAACTGAAGAGAGAAAGACGCCTGTAATTCCTCCGATAATAAACACAACTATGGCTCCAAGCGCGAAAAGGAAGGGCGTACTGAGCCTGTTTGAGCCTCCCGCCAGCGACGAGATAAAGGCTATCGTAATTATGTCGAACGGAACCGAGATCGCGAGGGTTGAAACCATGAACACTTCTTTTTCGCTTACAGGCAGCGTGGTAGCGAACATGTGGTGACCCCACACCAGGAAGCTCAAAGGTATCACTATTGCGAACGTGGAGATCAGTATCGCTGTTTTGCCGTATAGTTGGCGTCCAGTAAAAGTAGGAATTACTTCCGATATGGCGCCAAACGACGGCAGAAGAACAATGTACACCTCTGGGTGACCGAAGAACCAGAACATATTGTCCCAGAGCATCGCTCCGCCCTGAACAGCAGTAAAGTAAAGTGTGCCGGCAAGCCTGTCAACCATAAGCATGAATAAGCCCCCTAAGAGGGCGGGAAAAGCGAAAAGCATCTGAATCACGGTAAAAATGATGAACCAAGTAAACATCGGTATTCTTGAAAGGGTCATCCCTGGCTTTCTAAGATAGATCACGGTGA
>JAVZLA010000024.1:0-21650 GCA_038883995.1 Thermoprotei archaeon
CTTCCTTTCTAGCCTTTACTGGCTGAGATCGGTCCAGGGCTTTCCTCCGCAATTCTTCGATGTCTGCGGTTTCAAACATTTTTTTGGCTAGGTCCGCCAGATCGTCTATGAAGTATGCCAAACTGTCCCATGTGAAGAACTGCGGCAAGTATTTATGGATTAGGTTAGCGTAGAAGTGCGCTGGCTACGTTTGTCGACGTTCTTCCAGTTCTCTCGAAGAGAAAGCACACGCGTGAAGGACATCTTGAGCCACTCGGTGTATGCAGAAGGGTTCTCCACTATTTTATTAGCTAGTTCATCCACAGGTATCCACTCAACTGACTCCACTTCACTCGAATCAGGGTGAACGGGGCCGTTGTACGTGCCGAAGTACACGTGGTCGTATTCATATTCGGTAAGACCGTTTCCGACAGGGGTCTTGTATATGAAATCGAAAGCCTTTACAAGCTCGCAGTCGAAACCCAGTTCCTCCTTCAGCCTTCTATGAGCGGCATCTGTGACTGCTTCGCCGGGTTTCGGGTGGCTGCAACACGTGTTGGACCACAGCCCACCGCTATGGTATTTCTGTTGTGCCCGCTTCTGCAGCAGGGTTTCCCCTTTGTCGTTAAAGACAAATACTGAGAAAGCCCGATGCAGTATTCCGCCCGAGCTGTGGGCTTCGAGCTTTTTCAAAACCCCCTTTTGATGGTCTTCCTCATCAACCAGGACTACGAGCTGGTTTTGGTCTGCAGCGTCTGGTCCCTGACCCATAACAGGATACTGTGTGCGGCTGCAGCAATATATATTCGACGTGAGACAAGACTACAGGTCGCACGCTCGGCAAGCGAACAAGGATACCCGGCTTGTTGGTAGTCCATGGACGTGTCTGCTGCTACGAATTACCGAAAATTTCGAGCAGATTCCTTGTAAGAAGAAATCTTTTGCCGTTATGTGCTATTTCTCCACTTCCTTTCCCGACTACAACTCCGCTTGCGCCCGCGTCGACAGCCGCTTGTCCATCGCTTATCTTATCGCCCACAACAAGAGTGTCTTCCGGAGAAAGCTTCAGTCCGTCGATGGCGAGTTCGATCTGGATCCTTCTGTTTAGGGAATCTTCACGTGTCAGTATAATGTCGAAGTCTTGGAAGACGTTGAAATGTTTCAGAATACTATGGCAGATTCTTCTTCCCTGCATTGTCACCATGCCCACTTTCGCAGAGGCGGTCAGGCTTTTCACAATTTTCAGAGCGCCCTCAACTGGTTCTACGGAGTCGAGGGCCAGCATTTCTTCACTGTCAAGTAACGCGAAGAGCTGGGGTTTTAACTCGGGCTGCAAGGCCAAGGTTTTCTCCAAAGTTGGAAAGATTGGGAACTCATCGCTTCTTCCTATTATTGCTCCGACTTTCGAACGAACCTTAGCCCAGTCTACGCCGATTCTGAAAAGCGTTCCATCCAGATCAAAGACGTAGCCTTGAAAGTGTTTCTTCCACTGGTTTTCAGAGTACACGTTTCTTCCACCCGTTCTCCTTCCATAACATTACTCCGCAGTCTATGTTGCGTAGCATATAGTAGCCTGCAGGAATTAGGTCGAACTGAGGAACGCCGTCAACGTCTTCGCCTGTTCCCAGAGAAATATAGAGGTCTGGCAGATTCGCATACCAATCCAGACCAAGCTCTGTTACAGCCACATATCCCCACAGCGGCATAGTCGAATGGAATTTCCCAGCATCAACCTCGGTTATACGGGGACGTCCGTCTTGTCCGTCTTTCAGGTCAACCGAATACACTCCGTTCGGCTTCGGGTCAACTGCAAGCACGGCCTGCACGGAAACCTTGTTGACTTCCGGGTCGCTGACTGTCCTGGCAACAGATGGTGTGCCGGTGATACCGGACGGAGACACATGTTTTAACGGGTACTCCAGCCTCTCCCTGCAATAAGAAGTAACTAGCTTGCCGTCCTTCCAGATGCTGTCCCACGCTATGTTTCTACCTGGAAGATATTCCTGGACAATGAACTCGTCGGATGAGGTCCCTTTGGTAACCCACAGTTTAATCCAGTATTCCGCTTCTTCGGGCGTATCGCACAGTAAGCTGAGCCTTCCTCCGGCTCCATGCCTTGCGCGAACCCATAACGGGGCACCCATTTTTTTGAAAGCCTCCGAAACTTCGCCCGGTGCTTTGGGATGCCACGTTTTTGCCACCGGGACTCCGGCGCCTTCCAAGAACTCCTGCGTGGTCAGTTTGTCCTGTCCTATCTCCATCACCTTTGAGTTGGGTAGAAAAGTCGTTGCGCCGATTTTCTCTCTGTTCTGAGCTATGACCAGCGCCTCGCTTGAAGGCTGCGGATGAACAAATTCGATCCCATCTTCCTCCACAATAGAGGACACCTTTTCGATGAATGCTGGATCACTGTGACGAGGCGTGCGATACCTTTTTTCCAAGTCAGGGAAATTAATGTAGTATCGGTTATACTCTGTGCCCACCACATAGGGGGTGGACCTGGAGGCTCTGAGCGCCCTGACAAAGTTAACTCCGGCTATACCACCCGCCCCTGTTACAAGTACCCTGAGTCCCTGTTTCACGCTAACCCACTGAAAGCTCAAAGTTGTCTTCCAGTATATTAATCGTGTACCCGGTTTCAGTCTTGCGCATTCTGACCCCCCTGCCCTGAACGCGTACCCCTGGAACAGTGTGGAGCTCTAGTTCAAGACGCGTGTCAACTGGTTTGAGCGGCCTTATTTTACCATCTTTGTATTCTATAGGAGCCCCCCTCTTGTTCCACCAAGTCGCGATGTTGACTGCTGTGTCAAAGTATGCCGTCCGGTCGATGATGTCAAGCAGTTTCCAATACATTCTTCCACCCACCATCCTTAAGGCCTCCTGATGCCAAAGCAAGGTAAACAGTCCTCCCGCCTTGGCGGTTGCCTTGTAGAGTTCACCCGCCATTCGCATGCCTTCAGCCTCATCCAGCTTAAGGTATCCCCATAGAGTGGTGTCCATCAGCACGAGCGGAAGCTCAACCAGGGAAAGGGGAGTCCATTCCCTTGATGGAGGATGAAAAGGAGTGCACAGGCCCGATTTAAACCCCAGTTTGTTTGCGTAGCCTACGGTCGTGTCGTATATGAATCCCGTAGAATCCATTATTTCCCATGTTTTGTCGAAGTCGAACTTCAGATAGTGTTCCCTTACTCCGGCCGGCTTGAAACCCAGCGACCGCTCGAACTTCTTGGCTGCTTCAAGCATGTTTTCGATGGAATCATGGGTACCGAAGTCCCCGTGCAGTGAAACCTCGAATCCGTCAGAAACAAGTTTGTACACTTGTGGACGAAGCTTTTCAAGCGCATAGTTCGAAGTTAGCAGGAGAAATGTAGATCTGACTTTCCTTTTCATCTCTTCAGCATGTAAGAGTCCGATGTTCATGTAAGGAGACTTTATCCCTAGTAGACCTAGTAGCAGATCTTTTAATCCAAATCTGTTTCTCGACCTCCATAGATGAGTTCGCGTGTGCTCTACGTTGTCCACATCATGGGTTAAAGTCACTGCATGAGAAGCACCGTTGGGCCACTTTTTCTTCCTCAACGAGAAGCCGTTGGCTTCAAGCTCTTGGGCCCGTAGCATCCTGTCAAAATCTGAGATTCTCTTTTCAAGAACAGGTTCAAGTCCGCCGCCGGGATCGTTACCGTGCAGCGAATCCGCTACTTGGTCAGTGAGGTCTCCTGGAACATCTATGTCTGAAAGGAGCCCCGTGGTCAGACCCAGCATGTCTTGAAGAAGAAATTTTACATAGGTTTGCTTGGACTGCACAGCTCACAGATAGTTTTGGTGCAGAGATATAAGCGGACTCCCCTGGAGAGGCCTCAGGAGCAAAGGATCTGGCTATCCAATGTTTACTATGACCGTTCCAGTTCGTGGGTTCCCCACCCATTCGCGGAAACTTATTCTCCCCTCAGACCATGCCTACTCCCGTGAATCTCCCTTACATCTTCACACGTCAATGTCTGCATCTAGCATGCATAGATAACACATGGTTTACCAAATGTTTTTGACCATCCGCAATCCATGAGGTCGAATAGGATTAGAACACAGCCGTTGAATGCGGCTCGTTGGAAATGCGGTCTCTACCATCCCGGTCAATTATTCTCTATCTAAGCCCCCATTCAATCTTTTTCATCTATCCCTCAAAGCTCCTTAATCTATCACGACTGGAATTTGCTGCCCTAGGAATCTACTATCCTTGAAAGCTATATGTGCAGCAACAAACCAGTAGTCGAAATGGTCGTCGTGCTGCGTAGAGACCCAAGATTGTCCTCCGAGCCTTGTCTGCACGTTAATTTCTCCTGTTCTTACCCATGTATTGTTCCCAGGTTGGAGTGTCCTTCGCAGATTCGATTTTCGTCTTGAATTGCATTACATGAGAACAAGTGCGGTCGCCGGGATTTGAACCCGGGTTGCCACCGTGGCAGGGTGAAGTCCTAGACCAGGCTAGACGACGACCGCGTTACCTCCGCTTCGCCAACATCGAACACGGGTCCTCTGAAGGCGACCAGACCCACACGGTGTGTGAGCTTTTCAGTTTTTCGGAAGACAAGCAGAATAGAGAAGGTCTTGTAGAAGCTCTATACTTGGACCTATTAAATGAGGCGCCTACGGGGTACCTCTGAGCAGATAATAGTACAGGAAGCCTGCTACGCACTGGATGACACCACCCACCTCTAGCGGTAGATCCTGCATCAAAGTAAGCAGATATCCCCCTATTGACGAAGAGCCGAAGGCAAGCCGGTTGGCCACTCCGGTTATACTTGTCGCGGCGCCGAACTCGTCCGAAGAGACTCCGCTAAGCGTTATGGCAGAACGCGTCGGAGCCCCCACGCCTGCGCCGAAGCTTCTTGCCACATAGAGCGCGGAGGCTGCGAGGGCGGTTCCCGGAAAAGCCATCGAAACCAAGAGGGCGCCGTTAAGAACTCTGGTGAGCGAACCCACTTTGATACGGTTCGCTGCTTTAGAAAACCTGTGAGCGTTCAGCGAAGCTGCAACCCCCGCTATGCTTGAACAAATGTAGACGACAGATATCTGCGTAGGATCCAGCCCGAAATGGATTTTGAACCAAAGCGGAAGAAGAGGGATTGCCATGCCTATGCCTAGGCCGTTCACGAAGTTGGCGACCGAAACCTTCGAAACGAAGCGTGTGCTCTGCCTGCGCAGCAAACCCTTCTTTTTGGTTGCAGCAGGCTCCCATACCTTCAGAAGCATGAGCAGGCTCGCGACCGAAAAGAAAAAGGCTGCGAAGTAAAGGATCCTGAACGCCTCCACTGCTCCAACATGTGCCTGAAGCGTTGAGTGAAGGGCAAGAAGACCCTGGCCCGCAACAGATGCTATTCCGCCAACAGCCGTCAGTTCACCTATTCTTTTAATCCTGCTTTCCGAGTCCGCGAACAGCTTGCCTACGAGTGCTGTTAGGCCAGGACTGAATCCTCCTCTTAGCCCGCCCCCTCCCTGGCCGCCGAAGCCTCCTAACGCTGCGGCTGCCAATATGATATAGAAGTTCGAAAACAGTGCGATAACAATCATTGAAACCGCGAACAGCGATTCCGCTATCAGGAGGGACGTTCTATACCCCTTTCTATCGCCTATGAATCCATAGAAGAGCAGGAGTACAACTGTGATAACAGCCATTGCAAAAAAGCTTAGACCTATGATGACTGCCGAGTAACCTAGCTGCGACATGTAAAGGGGCAGAGCAAGAGTTGAAAAACTGATGGCTATGCTTCTGAATATCCTGGAATAGCGTACGACCCGGTAACTGGATTCCGCTCTCCCATCGTGAGCGTGCTGGGGTTCATCCATGCCTCCCGGTGAATGGACTATCTTCTTCTCTGAGTCTTTCGCACCGGGGTTGGACGGCGATGCCTGTTTATGTAAAAAAGATGTGCGCATCCTTTTCTCGCTCTGATATAGACGTCCTATCGCATTCAATTATTGCACTGTTTAAAGGCAGCGACAGCAGCTGACGCGACGTCTTTTGACGTTCACACGAACAGCTTCAAAGTAGCTGCGGCCACCAGCCTAATGCCTAAACCAGCTTGGTGGTGGCTTTAAAGGGCCTAGGACGCTTCCAAACCAAAACTTTGAACCAAGTCCAGGCTGGCGCCTTCATATGATAGGAATCATTTTCGTTGTGGGATGACCGTTCCGGCGGGGATTCCTGTTTGCCCAGTGGTTTAAAGGGGTGGTTGCATGCGTCACCATTTAGCGTACCGTTTAGTTCCTATATTCGTGAACGATGTTGTGTATTGGATTTGGCAGGCGCCTTCCACCGTACTTTATAAAAGAGGGAACTAACGTTTGAAATCATAGCCCGGCGAGACTGGTTGAACGCCAAGAACCTTGTTGTTATCGTAATGGACACTGTTAGGTTGGACTACTTCAGACTGGCGCTGGCTAAGGAGGCGCCGCTCCACACGTTGAACTTTATGGACCTGGGGCAATGCGTTTCACCGTCACCTTGGACTCTTCCATCCCATGCTTCGCTCCTAACGGGCTTATATCCATCTGAACACGGAGCCCACGAAACCGAAACCATAAAGAATCTGGACGTCGAGGGCCTTAAGCTCAAAAAGGGTACCCTGGCAACAACTCTGCGGCCGCTGGGATACACAAGTTATCTTTACAGCGCGAACCCATTCGTGACTCCTTTACTCGGCTTCGAGGGCTTCGACTACTTCTACGATGCCACAGACTACTATGAAACACTGAACGTGCATCGTAGAATACGCGTGGGAAAAAAGGCGAGGCGGCTGATAGCGCAGAACTACGGCTCAGAGTTATGGAAAGACAAGGATGCAGACTCCGCGCTTCTAGCCATCCTGAAGAAGACGTCCCCTGAAACACTTCCAGCATTGCTCAAGATCCTCGCATACGCTTCGGCCAACACGGTGAAATGGTATCTCAGACTGCTGAGCTGGAAACTTGGGTCTGGAGAGATATCCGTGAAGGGGGGTGCGGACATACGTTCGAAGATTGTGCGCACAGAGTTCAAGCAGCCATTCTTTACAGTTGTCAACCTTATGGAGGCGCATGAACCATATTTCGTGCACGACAACTACAATTCGGCACTTAATTTCACAGTTAATCCCAGAGGATATCCCGACAGTCGGCTGCTGGACAAGTGGAAGAGCTTCTACGGCAAGGCTGTCGGCCGCTCTGCCAGATATGCGCTAAAGATCGCAGCCGACATCCTGAAACGTTATCCGCGCGACACTGTGATTGCGCTGACATCAGACCACGGCCAAGCGTTCATGGAACACGGGTACCTTGGTCACGGAACAATGCTCTACGATGAAATAGTTCAGGTTCCATTTCTCCTGCTGACTGGGGAAAAGAAGGATCTTAGCGGTGGCGACGGGTTTGCGACCCTCGTCAACTACAAGAAGTTCGCTGTCGCAGCCGCACACGGTGAGTTGGAGCCGTCGCTGCTGCGGAGCGCTGAAGTTTATTCCGAGTCATTTGGAACGCATCTTGGAGCCACAAGCGCCGGACTGGATTTGGCGAAATACAGGGAGCTAAACAAGTACAGGAAACGCGTGTTCCGCTTGGCCTCAGGCACTCAGGAGTCAGCTACTACCCCAGCAGCCACCAAGCCCTCCTGGTCGTAAAGGGCAAACCTGCCCAGTTCACCGACCTTGCTGAATGGTTCGAAAACCGACGGCGAACGCAGGTAAAGAGTCACGCTGGCTGCCTGGAGTCCTAACAGTCTGTCGCTCTCAACTCTTTCGCCTGTTGCCGTATCTGTAACCGAGTGCACCTGCAGCCCAGATACACTGGTCTTCCAGCCCATTCTGGACAGGGTAAGGGCTCCGCGCGGTTCACGTAGAACAAACAGAGTTGCATCGATCTCTTTAAGAGACCTGCATCCGTGCCTCGTATCACACAGGACTCGGCCGGCCAAGTCACCGTTTATGTTTCCAGAAAACTTTAGAGCGACGCTTTCACCGCTGTGCGCCTGACTTCGTGGTTTTCCTCCAACCCAGAGTTCATTCACTTTGAATTCAGCGCCGTCGACGGGATCCTTCAAAATCGCGTCCTTGACAAGTTCACCTGACAGTAATTTTCCTCCGAACACGTCTGACGCAGTTATCTGCCCCTGAACGAACACTCTTATCTGCGTGGGCTCTGCAACCAGAGTTGTTGACCGCTCGATTTCGGAAAGAACTTCCAGGAGAGTGGGGCCCTGATACCATTCCATGAGACTCGATCTTCTTGAAAGATTCTCTTTATGGTATGCTGAGATTGGAACATACTTCAAAACCTCGCGTGCAAAACCTATTTTCTCGAGAAATGGTGAGAGTTCGTTCACGACCCTCTGAAATTCGTTGACTGAATAATTGACGGTATCCATCTTGTTTACGGCCACTATGAGCGTCCTAACCCCGAACAGCTTAGCTATGAAGACGTGTCTTTTCGTCTGAGGTGTCACTCCTTCTCCCCTGGCCGCGGAGACCAACAGAACCGCTGTGTCCGCGTAAGACGCGCCGCTCAGCATGCTCGACATTAGCTCCTCGTGGCCGGGCACGTCAATGAATTCCAAACCTTTGCCACGGTATGAAAGCTGGGCGCGGGTGGTGTCGAAAGTCATGGCTTGTTCCCTTTCCTCCGAAAAGCTGTCGAGTATGAACCCGGGTTCGAAAGGTCTTCCAAGCTCCGCGCTGACTCGTTTTGCTTCGTTTATTCTGGCCTGCGACACGGACCCGGTTTCCATTAGGAGAGAGCCCAAAAGGGTCGACTTACCATGGTCTTTGTTTCCCAGTAACGCTATTTTGTAGTAATCCAAGTTGGCATCACATGTACCCCAGGCTTCTTAGTTTTTGCATCACGTACTCTTTTTCTTTATCCTGTTCTCTTCCCTCACGTTCTTCTGTCTTAGTGGTTCTGAGCTCGGAAACTATTTGGTCCACATTAGAAGCATCTGAGCGAACCGGGACTGTGCAGTGAGTGCATCCCAAGCTCCTGTACCTGTACCCGTTCTGAGAGAAATAGAGCGGGTTGACAGGTATATTCTCCTGCTGAATGTATCTCCAGATGTCCAGTTCGTTCCAATCTAAGATCGGGTGCACGCGCAGGTGCCCCTTTTCATCCAGAGAGGACGAATAGTTGTCCCAGAACTCTGGGGGCTGATTCTTGTAATCCCATCTGAACTCCCTGTCCCTTGGACTGAAGTAGCGTTCTTTGGCTCTCACACCGTGCTCATCGCGCCTGATGGATACTATCAGAGCCCTAAAGCCGTATTCATCCATAACCTTCTGCAGAGCCTTCGTTTTGTTCTCGCCGCAGCAGCTGAACCCAGAAAGTTCCTGTCTGATCTCGCTCCTCGCAACTATTAGGTCCAGTCCCCAAAGGTCTCTGACGCGTTCCCTGAACTCGTATGTTTCGGGGAAGTCTATGCCGTTGTCGATGTGTATGACCGGGAATGGAACCTTACCCATAAAGGCTTTCCGGGAAAGCTCAAGCACCGTGGTTGAATCTTTTCCCATGCTCCAGAGGGCGGCCACGTTTCCAAACTTCAGCTTGGCCTCCCGCAATATGTATACGCTTTTGTCCTCAAGTTCTTTGAGGTTGTGTTCGATCAATCAAGCCACCAAGTCCAAGTTGCGTAGACCCGCAAGGTGTACAAGAGCGCCGCGAGGTTTTTGACCCACAAGCTCGTAGATTGGAAGCTTGACCAAGAGGTCTTTGTTCTCCCCATATATTTCCACGAAGGATGAGAGCAAATCCTGTGGGCTTCCCAGTTTGTCGCTCACATAATACAGCTTATAGTAACGGGCTCCCGCAGATCTGAGCGCGTCCCGTATCTTCGCCCAGTTTTCCTCTGTGGGATGGGAGAGCAAAACGGCTGCGGCTTTTTCCAGGGTTTTTGTCTGAACCTCGTGCGACATTTGTCTATAAAGTTTATTATGTCTCAGAGATATTTAAGTAATGTATTTCTTCGTAGGCCTCAGAAGGTACTTTTGCAACGCGCATGGCGATTTCATGAAGCAGTCATGTTGATTCTGTTTACTTTTCAGGTTGTATAGGTCTGTGTGTTTTTACCGAAGGGGTTCCATGGATATACAGGCAGACCTTCGTATTCCAGTTCCCGTGAAGTCTTCCACTTTGCGACGAATTTTCTGCCGTCGTCATCACATTGTAGGGTGTCGCCGGGTTGGTGGGCCTTTCCAGACAGGGTCCCATCGTATATGAAGTCCACTTCGTGGCGTGTTACCCCATTATATGTGAATACGTTTTCCACAACTGTTAGCAGACGTGGATTGCGTAGTTCCAAACCCGTTTCCTCTTTGACCTCACGGCAAATTGTATCAGCGCTCTTCTCTCCGAAGTTCACTTTGCCGCCTACAAACCTGTAAAATGTGGATCCACTATGTTCGTCCTTCATTCGGTAAACGAGTACGCTGTCTTCGACCGAAAATATGCAAAAAGCCTTCAACACAAACACTGTGCGTGGCCTGTGCAGTTATTTCGAACCAGTCTTAAAAGCGTGACCTGATTGCTCAGCGGGCTGATTGCACTCATCTATGTAGAGACTGAAAGCTGAATCGACCGCATACTTGTGAGGGAGCCGTTAATCAGGAAGTGGCTCCTGCACTTCTTCTGGACCAGGATATTTGGAGATTCCATCGAACATATTTACCTCTAACAGGTTTCATCACTGAGATTATGGACGCCGCATACGAGGAGGCACGGAAGGCTCTATCTGCAGCTCTCGCATCAGGGAACATTAAGCAAAAACTGACAGGGTGGGATAAGCAGTTTCAGATGAAGCCCACTGACGGCGACCCCTTCTACTTCGTAGTCAAGAACGGGGAAATACTCATTGAAAAGGGGATAGCACCAAACCCTGCGGCTACGATCATAATGTCGTCCGAAGATATGTCCGCTCTACTCAAAAAGGAACTCAACCCCGTCACCGCCCTGTTCACGGGGAAACTCAAGGTTGACGGAAGCCTCTCCGACGCTCAGGCGCTGGCTTCTCTATTGAGCTGAGCGCGCCGGCGACGTGTCGCGATTAACCTAACATGGTATGCTTAAGAAAGAATACGACGATTCGCACTACACTTAGGGTACGCCGCTATTAAAGCACATAGCCGGAGAACACTCGAATCAACAAGCAGTTTGTAGATTGATTTGTATTTTGTTCAGATTCGCACGGCTGCTAATGGCCCAGGGGGAACTTTGTATAGCTGTAAACGGGTGTCAGCGTCGATGTCGAATCAACGGTCTCAAGCTTTCTGATTTTCCCGAGCACGAAATCTATCATCGCCCGCTCACTCGAAGAGTTTGAGGGAGCGAGGCCGACAACCGCCAGCGCATCCCATTCGCCAGGAATCAGATGCACCTCTTTGACTTCGGCGAGGGTCATAAGCTCATCCACAAGCTTGCTTTCAACGCCCTTTTTACATTTGATGTATACGAAACCGCGTATCTCCTTACCTGCCATATCTGCTGGAAGAGACCTTTCAAGCGACGAACGGGTTATTTCGTGGCCACGGAGTCTTATTCCGTCCGGTGTAACAACAACCGGAAGACCCGAAGAGCTGTCAGCGTCCGATCCAAGAATTTTCTTGATCAGACCTTCCTTTGTGATATCCACCACGTCCACTTCATACCCCCTTTCCGAACACACTTCCCTGACCAGGAGAAGTGCATTCTTTTGTTCGTCGGGCGTCTGATAATCGTACTGAATTACTGGAGCAGATTCCCCAACGTTGCCTAGGCCGCTTAAGCCGGTTGGATTTCTGGAAGCAACTTCACTTATGCCTACTGGAATCTTTTCTGAACGTACGTAGACCTTTACTATCTTGGCCATACTTGGTTAAGTTCTTACCTTAAGATAAATCTGCCTCTGCAGTGGGCCATGTTCTGAGTTTGTCTATGAGTGTCTTTGCAGATATGACTTCTCCGGACTCTGTTACAACCAAGCTGCCTGCTTTACCAGTTGTGCCCCAGATACGGTACCATATCATGGCCACCATCAGGAACCCCACCAAAAACGATGATGCAACTATGGATGGGGGATAGAAGGTTTCAGCGATTCCCCATATGTTAAGCATGAACATCACAAGCGGGACTAGGAGCAAAGGCAAAGTGAGTTTGCCTATCCTTTTATAGAACAACGGAACGCCCGCGGTATCAATGGTTCGTCCAAGAACCCACAGAACCGAGAGTGGAATCGATAATGAGGCGAAAGCATATTCTACACCTAGCCCGAACACCGCTCCGAATGTTATGGCTCCTGTGAGGGCCCCCACGAAAAGCGTGGCTATGGTCGGCTGCCCCCTTGAGGAAACATTCTTGAAGAGGGCTGGCGCGCTCTCCTCACGAGAGAGATTGAACAGTATTCGTGCGGCGCTCACGGTCGCTCCTATGTTCTGCACCAATATACTGTTCACTGAAAGCACAATAGTGATTATGAGCGCGGGAACACCGAGCACTCCTATCTCTTGAAACAGAGGCTGCGGACTGCTCGAAATGGTTGAAAGATGCCCAAGGCCCCAGCCTACTACTAAGGCATATGTGCCAAGAATCATTGATATGCCTCCTATAAGAAGGGCAAGCCACATTCCCTTCGAGATTGTCTTCGTAGGTATCTTTGTTTCTTCTCCCAAATATGTAGCTGTGCCGGCGCCGGATATGCTGACCAATGACAGAATAAACGCTGTTGCCAACCCTCCCAGACCGAGGGTGCTCATACTGGGATTAAACGGCTGTAGCGTAAACCCATGGCTATAAGTCACGAAGGCAAAGAACCCAAGAAGAAGCACCACCTCAAGCGTTGAGCCTATGGTAACGATTTTCCCCATGAGTGTCTTAACATTGGCAAGCGACACAAGCGTTGGATATAGCACCGTCATCAGCATTGCTAACGCATCGAAGATCAACGGGATTTTGATTCCAAGGAATCCTCCAGCGACCTGAAGAAGGAGATAGACGGCGACCGCATCAAAAGCGTTCAGAAAAACATAGGCGAAGACCTCTGTGAGCGCCTCGAACATGCTTAACTGACGTGACATGTAGGCTACACCGGAAAAGGAATAGTAGCCTCCGGGGCTAGCCACCTTGCGGGAGTATCTCGTAAGTATCCAGATCCAGATCACGCTACCCAAGAATGCTATGACCGTGGCCAACGGGACTGCCGCGCCTGCGAATATTATGGCAGCGGTTGTCGTCGAAACCACGCTTCCTAGGGGAGCGGTTACTCCCATGGCTTGCCCGTAGGCCTCTTTTAGTCCAAGCAGACCTTTCTTCAAAGTGGGCATCTGAGCGATTTCATGCGACTCCCCAGTGGCCATAGTTCTTCACTAGCTAGTCAGTAAACCCCCAGCTCTATATAAATCTTTTTTATACTTGACCCCTATTATCAAAGTATTTTTTAGTTAATTAAAATTTATATGATTTTATTGCAGTTATTTTTGCGTACACCCAGCCTGCTTCATCAAGACGGTTTAAGTTCTAAACTCCCAGTTCCGATGG
Source organism: Thermoprotei archaeon (assembly GCA_038883995.1). Classification (GTDB taxonomy): domain Archaea; phylum Thermoproteota; class Thermoprotei_A; order Marsarchaeales; family Marsarchaeaceae; genus JAMDBQ01. Next base: position 13,501 of record JAVZLA010000024.1, read on the forward strand.
CAACACTGTTAAGGAAGTGACGTGTTTTCGGTAGTGTGAAGGCGACCGCTAGAGTTCCGGGTAAAGTGACGCTCCTCGGCGAACATGCAGTGGTGTACGGTCAACCTGCCATCGTGGCAGCCATAGACAGATACGTAAATGTCGAAGCCCAAGATGTTGGCGGCAGCGAGATAACCGTATACGCTGAGGATATTACTCTCAAAGGAATCAAGGCAACAATAACAGCGGACGGTCAGGCGTACAGCCCGTATAACAACATGGCTACGAAAACCATGTCCTATATTCTGGAGGCTCTCAGCATTGCCTCAAAAAAGGTCGGCGAGACCAGAGGCGCATCGATACATATCAGGTCGTCGATGCCGGTGGGGGCGGGGCTGGGAACGTCCGCAGCGGTCGCAGTCGGTACCGTTGCAGCCTACTCAGCCCTGTGCGGAAGGAGGCTAAAAGCGGATGAATTGGCCGAACTTGGGAGGTCGGTGGAGCTAAAAGTCCAAGGAATGTCTAGTGGCATGGACGCGCAGGCTGTTAGTAGAGGTGGGGTTATTTCTGTAAGGAACAGAGGAAAAGGCATTGAGGTGAGGCCTCTTAGAAGCCGCATCAGAAGTCTGGGTCTTGCCTTCGTTCCCCGTACGCGCTCAACCGCCGAGGCTGTCAGAGTTGTAGCAGAGTTAAAACAGGGCTTCCCCGACGTAGTGGAAAGAATATTCGACCTGATCGGATACATGGTGCTTGAATCCGAGAAGGCGGTAACTGAAGGAAACTCGGCTGGGCTGGGCGCATACATGAACATGAACCATGGTCTTCTTTCGGCTCTCGGTGTGACAAACTACAACGTGGAGAACGCCGTCAGCATAGCCCGCGTTCATGGCTCAACAGGCGCGAAGCTCACCGGCGCTGGCTTCGGGGGGGCTGTTGTGTTCGTGTGCGGCTCGGACGCAGATTTGGAAACCGTTGCGCTTGCGTTGAAGCATAACGGGATAGACGCTCACACAGTTGAGGTGGTTGATGATGGAGTCAGTGTTACATTAGAGTGAGGACAAAAACGAAATGAATGCGCCTGGTACGGCTTCTTCTGTCAGACGACCCTTCCGAATAATTGGGGTAACAGAGGACACCCGGTATCTGGCTGGCGGCAGGCTCGCGTTTCTGAAGATGATGGACGCCACCTGTTCACCGGATTTTCATGTTACAATATTTTGTTCGGAGGGGGCTACCCAAGCCCACTTTAGCCCGCGTCGGGCCAGCTGCATCAGAATAAAGGCGAGCCACCGGCGCATAATCGGCCCCATCTTATTTTTCGTGAAACTCTTCTTCAAAATGACGCCGACTGTCGCGGGCTCAGACGTAGTTGTCGTCAACTCGGGCTACACTGTGCCACTCGTACTTTTCACGTCGAAGGTTCTGAGGAAAAAAGTTGTCGTACTGCAACATGACGCCGACACAATGACGTTCCTTCAGAAGATGGCTTCCTCTCGTTCCCGGCGGCTGACAGCAATAGTTAGATGGATGATGAGCTACCCTCCGCTACTTCTTGTAGATGGCGTTCTCTGCATTAGTGAAACGACTCGAAATGGACTGGCCAAAATGGGAATATTGCCTAAAACATTCGTTGTCGGAAACGTGGTGGACATCTAGTGTTGGTGCTCACAGTGTCTCGTGTTGAACCCAGTAAGAGACCCTTTGACTTCGTTGATCTGGCTTCAAAAGTGGCCTCATACCTAAGCAATGTGGAATTCATCTGGGCAGGCGAAGGGACCATGATGCGTGTGGTTAGTAAAAGGGCTTCGGAATGTGCGACTGTGTCAATCAGGTTCGTGGGGCACGTTTCCGATGAGGAAAAGCAGACGCTACTTGAACGTTCCGACGTGTATGTCAGCACAAGCGAAAGCGAAGGATTCGCTCTCACACCAGGTGAAGCACTCTTAAAAGGAGTCCCGGTCGTTGTATACGACCTTCCCGTCTACAGAGAGATATATGGGGACAATCTGTTCTATGTTAAAAGGTTTGACACAGATGAGTTTGCTCGAAAGGTTGTATACTGCATTCAGCATAGAGAGGAAGTTGAAGAAAAAGTTAGGCGTGGAAGAGAGTTTGTGAAATCTATGTATTCGCGTGAGGCAGTAGGGGGAAAGGTGAGAAACGCGCTGCTTAAGATCTTTGGGGACCACTAATGCACTATTCGACGTATTCCTGTAGCGGCAGCCAGTTGACTGCCAGCAGCCTGGACTGGCCTTCATTAACCGAGATCACTGTTACTGAGGCGTTCGAAATCCTGACGTGTCTCACCCATTCGCCCACATTACCAACCGAAGTAGCTAAAAGCGCGCGTATAGGCTCCACATGGGAAACAAAGACCACGGAAGAGTATCCCTTATGGTACGCTTCTGATGCTGCTGAAGAAACTCTTTCCACAACGTCCATAAACTTTTCAACACCATACTTGGAACTTGCGTCAAAGTATTCGTGATACCAGTTCGGGGACTCTGACCTCACCGCCGAATACTCTCTTCCAGCCAGAAGCCCCAAGCCTATTTCCCTCAGCCTAGGATCGACCGTATATGGAACTCCGAGTCTTTCAGATACTATCTTCGCGGTTTCCATCGTTCGTAGAACCGGGCTTGTAAAGATGGCTTCGACTCTGACTGTTTTCAGGTGTTCCGCTACCCTCTTAGCCTGCTCCCGTCCCCTTTCAGTGAGTTTCGGCGGGTTTGACTCATCCGGGAAAAAGTGGCTGACGTTTGACTCCGATTCTCCGTGGCGAACACAGTAGATAAGCATAAACCCAATCAAGGGAACCCTGTTAAAGGATTATTCGCGACTCTGAGGAACTCTCAGGACGAGTCAACTCTTTTAAACACGTCCAACTATTTTCCTTTTGTGCCTGGAAAGAAACTGCAGAAGAAGGCTCAGAAGGCCGCGTCAAAGTCCCGTCGCAACAAGATCATAGCGTTGTCCGTTGTAGGCGTGCTGGTGCTTGTCTCCGCTTTGGTGGCATACAATCTGACTCTTAGAACAAACACGGGGTGCAACGTGGTCCCAGACACTTCTCTTACCCTGCCAACTTCAAGCCCCTACGTCCTGAAGGCTTACATTGGGAAACCGGTTTCAGAGTCGCTGATGATACAGCTTTACGGCGCGTCGCAGGCCTTCTACTCCGACACATGTGGTCAGCTTTCATCCGACTTTACTACAGGAACCGGCTCGTTTATGAAGGCCGACGGGAAGCCGATAATACTTTTCATCGGCGCAGAATTCTGCCCGTACTGCGCGGCAGAACGTTGGCCGCTTACCATAGCCCTTGAAAGGTTCGGCAACATCTCTGGGCTCCAATACATGATGTCCAGTCCAACCGACTCTGCCGGACCCAACATCTCCACGTTCACGTACGTCAACGCGTCATACGTAAGTAACTACATCGTGTTCGAACACTACGAGCACCAAAACCGTTACGGCGGCCCGCTTCAACCGCTTCCAGCAAACTACAGCTCAATATGGAACTATTACGGATCAGGCTACCCCTTCCTAGACTTCGCCAACGACCTGGTTCTTAGCGGCGCGACCTACAACCAGCAGAGTCTACTGGGGTATAACTGGTCCACCATCGCGGAAGCAATCAGGCTTCAGACTGTGATAGGGGTGGCTGTAATGTCCAGCGCCAACTACATCACTGCCGCCATATGCAAGGTTGACGGAAACAAGCCTTCCGCTGTCTGCTCGAATTCGGATATCTCTAAACTGGAAAGCGCTCTTCCAGGTTCCGTTCAGTCTCCGCTGAAGCTTAGCTTGAGCAACGGGGGACCAGTGAGCACCGCTGTTATATGGACAATGGTGCAGTACACGCAGATTGCACCTATAAGGAAGAGTTCGCTGAAAACCAGGTAACCGACGAATGCGACGCCTATAATCCATAGCACGGGCAGAGCGACCGAATATACGCTGCGACCAGTTAACAGCACGAACAGGATGATTGCGGTAAACCATAGCAATCCCAGCAAAGCCACAGGTATCCCGAAGATGTGGCTGTAAGGGCTGGTTGTGACTTTCTGACAGTTGATGAACCCTGTGTCCGAACACACGAGTCTAACTTTTTCATCCAAGGTGTTCGCAAGCAGATAGGACGAAACAGCAGCGCCCAGCAGCGCTAAGGCTACTATTATTGTTTTAAGTGTTCGCTCGAACATTGCGTTAGCATCTTTTCCGGTATTATAATCCTTGGGCGCTAAAGGTGCAGCAGCACGAACACTAGCACGAAGACTATGGATATCGTGTTCAACACTTTGATGAGCGAGTTTATGCTTGGGCCGGCGGTGTCTTTGAAGGGGTCGCCTACCGTGTCACCGCTCACGGCTGCCGCATGAGTCGGAGTGCCTTTTCCGCCGAAGTTTCCGGCCTCAATATACTTTTTCGCGTTATCCCATGCTGCTCCAGAGTTCGCCATAAGCAGGGCGAGGTATAGTCCGGATACGACGCTGCCTATCAGGACGCCGCCGAGTGCAACGGGGCCCAAGACGACGCCTACAACTATCGGAGTCACTATCGCTATCATACCTGGCACTATGAGCTCTCTGAGTGCAGCCGCCGTGCTGATGTCCACGCATTTCTCGTAGTCGGGCTTCGCCTTCCCCTCACGTAGGCCCGGAATCTCATGGAACTGCCTACGTATTTCATTAACCATCTTGAAGCCCGCCCTGCCCACGGCGCCTATCAGGAAGCTTGAGAAGAAGAACGGGAGGAGGCCTCCTATCACTAGGCCTACGAGAACAATCGGGTCTGTGAGAACGTAGTTCGGCGGCACATGTCCTCTGGAAAGATAGTCCTGCGTGACTTCTGATTCAAAAGCTATGAAGAGTGAGAGAGCGGCGAGGGCCGCGGAGCCTATCGCGAAGCCTTTGGTTGTTGCCTTCGTTGTGTTCCCTACCGCGTCAAGCTTGTCCGTAACTTCTCTCACACCTTGAACACCCGCCATCTCAACTATGCCGTTGGCGTTGTCCGTTATTGGTCCGAACGCGTCGATGGAGAGTATGATTCCTGTAAACGAAAGCATAGCCGTCGTTGTAATTGCCGTCGAGTATACGCCGAGATCGAAACCGCCGACAGAATCACCCATGACATAGGAGAGAATTATGGCTACGACAAGTATCAGCGCTATCGGAGCCGTGCTGGTTAATCCTGTTGCGAACCCCGTTAGGAAGTTGGTTGAAGGTCCTGTTTGAGAAGATTCCGCTATCCTTCTAACAGGGGAATATTCGTAGGAAGTAAAGTAGTCTGTTACACGCTCTATACCTATGACGACGAGAACGCCGAGGACGGCGGAGAGTGTAAGCACCAGTGCAAGCCTTGGGCTCTGAGAGAAAATATAGTATGAGACAAGAGCGTCAAGAATTATGCCTGCGGCGCTTGCAATGTAAAGCGCGCGGTTAAGAGTGCTCATAGGGTCTCCGCTTCTGGATTCCCTGACCCACAGGCCTCCCACTATGGAGCCTATCAAACCCATTCCTCCAATAGCAAGAGGGTACGCCACATAGTTAGGAGAATGCACAAACAGAATCGTTCCCAGAAGCATCGCGGCAAGCATGGTTACTATCTTAGACTCGTAGACGTCTGCGCCCATTCCCGCGCAGTCTCCTACGTTGTCGCCCACGTTGTCGGCTATTACACCCGGATTACGTGGGTCGTCTTCCGGAATACCTTCCTCGACTTTGCCAGCTATATCGGCGCCGAGGTCGGCAGCCTTAGTGTATATGCCTCCGCCAACCCTTATGAACATGGCCACTACGCTCGCCCCAAATCCGAAGCCCACTATCGCTGCGGCGCTTGGGAAAGCGGTGTAAAAGAGGTCCAACCCCAGTATCGCAAGGCCGGCGACGGTCATACCAAGCACCGATCCGCCTTTGAACGCCACAGAGAGAGCTGGACCCAGACCCCTTCTCGCCGCCTGGGCTGTTCTGGAACTTGATCTTACGGTAGTATTCATGCTTACATATCCTGCTAAAGCAGAGAAGCCTCCGCCTATAACAAAGCCCAAGGCCACTATCCCTATGGGGTGCACGAATACGGCTATTATGATCGCTATTACAACCGCTACGGGCAAAATGACAGTGTATTCTCTTCTGAGGAACGCGTTGGCTCCGTCCCTAACGTAGCCAGCCAACTCTATCATTTTAGAGTCGCCGGGGTCGGAGGACAACACTGACCTAATCAGGAATACGCCGTAAGCCAACCCTATCAAAGAAGCGACGAGCGCCAATGTTTCTGAGGGGTACAGCAAGTGTAAATCTCGCGGCTACTCGTGAATGCCCGTAATTAGGCTTTTTGCTTGTTCCTAGGCAACAGCTCCAACTGGTCCTCCTTTGAGTTATGAGTGGTTAATTCTTCACAATGTCAAAGCTTCGAGCATTACCTCGTTTGGGGGCGGTGGCCCACTTCCCGCAGCTCTGCGCGAACAAAGTCCACGGTGATTACACAACAGAATACACTCTTATTGGGATCTCCACATACAAGGTCTAATCTACGTTTACAGCGGCTATCTTCTCAACCTTACGGGACATGAACAGGCTGTACGCTATCCCGGCTACTATCCACGCGAAAGCCAGATACGCGTACACTATATCGGGGACGGCCGAAGGGAACGGTACGAACGAGTAGTAAATCGCTAGCGCCAGAAACACCGTTGCCACGAGCGGTATGAGGCCGTGGAGAAGATAACTGAACTTCAGCCTGTTTCTTTTAACGTAGGCGATCAGGGATATGTTGTTGATCGCATGGGTGAGTATGAGCATGAGGCCGATCATTACGAACGGGTAGACGCCGCCGTTGAATGGCCCAAATATCAGACCGTTTGCGAGAGCAAATGCCAGAGACCAGCCCGTGATTAAAGCGATTATCTTGTGAGGGGACTTGTATTTTGGATGTGTCGCTGCCAAGCTTCTCGGAAGAATTATGCCGTCCCTTGCCATCGCATACATGGTTCTTGAAAGGCTGTTGTTTATGGCCAAGCCAAACGCGAAATAGCTGTTATAGATCAGTGCAGCGAACAACAGTGCAACTATCGGACCCAAGTAGTTTCTGTACACAATTATCCCGGGATCGGGGGAAGAAGCGAATGTGGACATGTTGTTCACTCCCCATCCAACGGTCAGTGCATAAGCGGAAAGTATCACAACCAGGTTAATGAGCATGACATAGAGTAGCGACTTGGGAATGTTTCTCTTGGGCTGCTTTGTTTCCTCCGCTATGGCCACGGCGGAGCCAGATCCTGCGAGCGTAGTTATACCGATGATAAACGCCAGGAAAACCGGTCCGAAGTGGCCGCCGACGGGTTTGAAAGTGAAAACTTCCAAGGTGTTGTTCTTGCCTGCGAGGAACACTATCGCCGCGCCTGTAATCGCCAAAAACGCCACTTCGATGACGCCTGTTATCAGAGCATAGTTGAGTGACGGGCGGATTCCCAGGTATTCTATGAGAAATATGAAAAGAGCGTAGGGAGCGATTAAAGCGATCCAAAGGTAGGGGATGCCGCTTAGGCTTGGCGATAGCAGGTAAATCAGCGAGGCGGCTCCCAGGTAACCGAACGCGCCGAACGCCAGCGCCTCGTTGCCGATAAACAGCCATCCAGTCAGTATACCCCATTTCTTCCCTAGACCGTTGGCTGCGAAACCATAGTAACCTGCCGCGCTTGACAGATACTTTGAGAACTGGTAGTTGGTGTTCAACATGAGGAAGTATCCTATCCACGCCAGAACAATAACCAGTGGAAGAGAGCCAAGCGCTATTGCGGCTGAGCCAGTCAAAAGGAGGGCTGTATCTGCAGCGGGCGCCACATGTGACTGAGCCTGAAACAACGCGTGCCAAAGCCCGACCGCCCCCCTACGTAGACCCGAGTCCGGTGAACTATGACTCAGACCAGGTCCGGATGCATGCTCAGAGCCTTCACCCGCATTATTGGAAGACATTGGACCCCTCATATGGCTCTTTGATTTAAGGACTCTTGTCATTGAAGTTTGTCAAAGGGCATCTGTAGAAAGCTTCCATATTTTCTGCCTGACTTATGGTAACAGAGTGCGGTCTTTCCGTTGTGCATCACTCACTAAATGGTGACTTCCAGTAAACACGCATCTGTTCTAAGTGTAGTTTATCGTGACCAAGTATTC